>CAJYOV010000563.1 GCA_913776405.1 Pseudobdellovibrionaceae bacterium | reverse complement strand
AAACTTTTTGGGAGCGACTGCTCGGGCCGTTTCACTTTTTTGTTTTTGTGAGTTCCGCAGCCTTTCTTAAGCCAAGAAAGAAACAGCTCTTTGCGATCGGGCAGTTTCTTTTATTCAAGCGTCACAGTTACCAGAAGCAAGGTGGCCACGAGGCGATCAAGGCAAGTCTCGCCGACGACCTCGATCTGGCAAACGCGTGCCTGGAAGCGGGCGGGCGATATGGTGTCGAGCGAACGGGCCAAGTCTTCGAAGTCCGAATGTATCCAAATTTTAATGCTTTCATTGAAGGCTGGCGCCGCATCTTTCGGTTGGGCTTTGCGCACGCAAACGTTTTTCGCGTGGCCGAAATCTATTTGATGCTGGCCTGTCTGATGATGAGCTTCCAATTCGGGACCGCGACTCGGCCTGAAGTGGCACTCTCGATTGCGGCCGTCGTGGTTTTGATGGTGGTACAGCGCCGATTCGGCCGGTTTTCCGCGCTGGGACCGGTCCTTGCGCCGTTCGGGGTCGGCACGTTCGTCGCTGTCACTTTGCTGAGTTCGAGCGACCGTTTATTGAAACGTGATCTGCGCTGGCGGGGCCGTGCTTATAAGAGCACAGTTTCTAAGCGGCATTGATCCACGAAACCACTGAAGCTATGATGGCTGCATGTCGTGGATGACGTTCAGTCTTTTTTTTGGAACTTTTCTCGGGATGGAAGCTGTAGCGTACTTTGCTCATAAGTACCTCTTCCATGGACCGCTGTGGTTTCTGCATCGTTCGCATCATGAGCCAAGAAAGCCTGGCATTGAGTTAAACGACGTCTTTGGCCCGTTCTTCGCCATCATCGCAATCGTTCTGATAGGCGGTTACGCAGCTCCCGATCTTCTTCACATCACGCGGCCAATCGGTGCCGGCATGACTCTTTACGGTGCAGTCTACTTTTTCATTCACGACATGTACACGCACCGTCGCTTCTGGAAACTTGATCTTCCAGGTGGTTGGCTCGCGAAAATGCGGGCGGCGCATAGACATCACCACTCGAACATCCGCAAAGAAGGGCAAGAGCCTTTCGGCTTTGTGGTCTATCAAACTTACGAGCCAAAGAAATCGCTTCGTCAGACAGAAAGAGCTCTATGAACGCGATTCGCCATGCAGCTCTCGCACTTTGCGCGTTCGCTCTCGCCTCATGCTCAACGATCGCTGAAAAAATCATTCAAGAGCCAAAAGTCGCACTCCAAGGTGTGAAGCTTCACGACATGACAGTGTCTGGCGGAACACTTCTGATCGGCGTCGAGGTTGAAAATCCAAACCCATTTGCACTGCGGCTCGATGGTCTTACGTATGAACTCGAAGTCGGCGGTAAGCCCTTAAGTAAAGGTGAGTTGAAAGACACAGCCTCGGTCGGTGCCAAATCGAAAGCTGTCGTTGAAATCCCGGTCCCAGTCAAATTTCAGGATCTCTACGCTTCGGCCATGGACTTAGTGACGAAGAAATCGAGCGCCTATCACGTCAAAGGTGAAGCTCGTTTTGGTCTGATCACGCTTCCCTTCGATCGCATCGGTGAAATGAAATTGAGATGAGTTCTGAATCGGTCTCTAGTCGCGCGAACGACGCTTCAAAAAAAATCTACATCTTCCGTCACGGTGAAACGGATTGGAATAAAGCCGGTCGCATGCAAGGTCATGCTGATATTCCACTGAATCAAACAGGGCGAGACCAAGCACTCGAGCTTCAGAAATACTTCGCTCAAGCTCCGGTCGATGTTTTTCTCTCTAGCGATTTGAAGCGAGCAAAAGAAACCGCTGACATCGCACGCGGTAATTTAAAAGTTCCGCATGTCATCGATCCACGCCAGCGTGAAACAAACCTCGGTCAGGCCGAGGGCCTCACTCGCGAAGAAATTGAACAAAACATCGGGAAAGACGCGCTCGAAAATTGGACGTCGTCGGACCCAATTTTATGGGACTACCGATTTCCAAACGGAGAGTCTAAGCACGAGCATATGGTCCGCGTTCGCGATTCGCTGATCGATTTTCTTTCAAAGACGCCGCACCAGCGGATCGGTTTCTGCTCGCACGGGGGCTCAATGAGACGCCTTATTCACGGCCTCAGACCCGATCTAAAAGACGCTGTCGTAGTTCACAACTGCATGCTTTACGAGTTTTGTTACGAGCCGTCGAAAGGTTTGTGGATCGATAAAGTGGAGCCGGTGTCGATGACGTGTCGCGAGTGACGTGTGAAGAACGGCGTGCGCGCCGTGATCAGCGAGTAAGGTCTTCGAGGCGAACGACGCCGTTTTTATCCAAGACAATACGGTAAAGCAGCGACTGCTCTTTTTTCGCTGTTGGTGCCGCGCCGACTGAAAGTAAGCGGCTGGCCCAGCGGCTCTCAACGGGTTTTGAGACCGTCTTTACGCACAAATAGAAGTGATAAACCCGATGCGAACGTGATTGACGGAAACGACCCGTCGAATCCAGTTCGGTCAGTTCTTTGAACGGGTCGTCCATGTGTTTCAAGTATCGTTCGACGTTGATCCGCGTGTTCTCGTGCAGCGAGCGCGAGCTTGTTGCATCGCCTTTAGCGATGAGTAAAGACGCATTGACCTCTTGAATCCGTCGGCAATGAAGCACGTCTTCCGGTAAGCGCTTTTCCATTTCGTGGGCGGCAGCGGACTGGCGCATTTGCAGAATCTCTTTCGGTAGCGCTTTCGATTCGCGTAAGCGGAACCACTCTTTCACTTTGCCGATCTTCTTCGATTGCGCGAGAAGCTGCTGCTCGAAATCCGGTAAGAACTTTTGAGCGGTGGCTTGCAAGTGCGTTTTTGCGCGGTCTTTCATCCGGTCACGAAGAACGTAGAAAATCACACCGGCGCTACCTGCACCGAAAACAAAGAGACCGTTTAACGCTGCCGATGAGCGGCTGTAATGATCGAAGATGAAAGCTGCGACGGCGGCAAGAATCGCCGCAATCGCGGTTCCGATTGCGGCCATCGACTCGGTCACTTTTTTCGTGCCGTGCTCGCGCGTGATGTCGACGAACGACTTACTCTGGAAGAACTTTTTCAGCTGGCTTAAGCGAAGCAGGCGACGCTCACGATCGAGATCCGTTTCTTCATCACCTTTGGGCGCAAGCATTTGTGCTGAACGGTGAGCCGCTTCTTCCGCTTGGAAATCGTTGAGAATCGATTCTAAAAGTTCGCGCTCAGCTTCGTACGGCTGCGCTTTCACGTTTTCCGGCTTCTGAAGTCGGTCGACTTCGGCGCGAATCGTGCCCAGATATTGAACGTAGCTTGCACTCAAGAATTCATCGAAGGTCGTGAACATCACCGTCGGCGCATCGAACTTCGATTGGCAGACGAGACGCACTCGCAAGATGATGTCATGAACCGAGCGCACGTTTGCGGCAAGGAGACGTAAGCCGCCGACACAGACGTCTTCAGTTGTTAAGAGTGAATGCGATAAGAAAAATTGGCGCGCGTGTTCGCTTGCGCCGTGTTTCAAAGTTCCAAGAACAACGCTCGATAACTCACGAATCGCATCGAGGATTTTTTCGCAAAGCGGGTCCGCGATTTCGGCTGATGGATTTCTCGAAGCTTGATGAACCTCGAACAACTGGATGCAGTCTTTTAGATCGGAGAGAGCTTGTTCGAAAGCTGCAGCGCCTTGCTCGCCAATGACGGGCGAGGCTAATCGCATGCGGGATCTAAAGTCTTCGATGAGTTCTTCTTTGCCGATGTTGCCGAGCTCGAACGTTTTCGGCGCGAAGAGGTAGATGTCGGTCTCAACGATCGATGGGGCAGAGCCCAAATCGGAAACGGTTTTGACTTCGATATTGTGGTGATCGTGGCGGGTCACGATGCTCGTGGCTGTGATCGACGGGAAGGGGTTCGCCGAGGTAAGGGAATGCACTTTCGACCCAAGAGGCGACAACAGCGCATTTTTTAAGAACCGGATTCCCTGTAGATCTGCCATTAGCTGCTAAACGCCCGTCCTTCCCGGTGAAACCATTTCTTCTGTCAGGTTTCTGTTAGGATATCTCTCTTTGTAACATATTGAAAGACCCGCTTGGGGGTCGATTTGTTTCGAGGCAGTAGTTGGGTCTACGAGTCTTTTCAGATATATACGGCGGATCATGTTGGCTCGAGTTGCAAAACTAACCTTCCGCTTATTTGCGGCGTTTATTCTCCTATCCGTCGCTTTAGTTGCGATCTACCGGTGGCTCCCAATCCCAGTGACGCCGCTGATGACATGGCGCGTGGTCGAGAATCTCGCAGCCGGTAAGCCAATCCGACTTGAGAAGGAGTGGGTCCCGCTGTCGGAGATCTCGCCCAAACTTCAGTATGCAGTCGTGGCCTCTGAGGACTTCCGATTTTACGAACATAACGGATTCGATTGGGTCGCGATCGAGCGAGCGCTAAAAAGCAACGAGCGCGGTAAGAAAATGCGCGGCGGAAGTACGATCAGCCAGCAAACAGCCAAGAACGTATTTCTCTGGCCTTCGAGAAGTTGGGTTCGCAAAGGGTTTGAGGCGTACTTCACAGTTTTAATCGAGTGGATCTGGGGGAAGCCTCGGATCATGGAAGCCTACTTGAACGTCGTCGAATTCGGCGACGGCATCTACGGTGTGGGTGCGGCTTCAGAAGTCTTTTTCAAAAAGCCCGCATCGAAACTCTCGGCGAGTGAAGCGGCTTTGCTGGCGGCTGTGCTGCCGAACCCGCGGCGCTTTCTTGTCGCAAAGCCGTCTCCCTACACGCGATTCCGCCAGACCATGATCCAGCGACGCATCCCGATCGCTGCGCGTTTATCAGAGAAAGAGTGATTCTTTCCTAAGACTGCTGGCCAGGAGGCCAGATTTGCTCATGTCCCAACACGACACGCCCGAAGAGTGGAGTGTAGATAAGGGGACTATCTTTATGTTCGCACTCAAAAAATTCGCATCACTTGCAATGGTTTGCGCTCTCGCAGTTTCGGCTTCTGCTTTCGGCGCAGACGACGACGTCTTCTTGGATGAAGGCAACGGCGACTTCGATCAAATGCCGATCGCACCTGAGCAACCAGCAGTTGCGGAACAACCGCAAGCAGCTCCGGCACCAGAAGCTGCACCCGCTGAGCCGATGCCAATGTTGGCAGAAGAGCCAGAGTCGATGCCCGGTATGGAAACTCCAGCCGTAGCTGAGACACCAAAGAAAAAAGCAAAGAAAGAAAAAGTCGCTCGCCAAGAAGAGCCACCTCCTGCACCACGCGCAAAAAAGACGGCGAAAAAATCCGTCGCAGCCGCAGGTCAGTTCGTCGTGACGAAAGACTCTTGCCCGATGATGCGCTCACCCGCTTCAACATCTGAAACCATGCTCACCGTAAAACCCGCTCGCAAGATCTGGGTCGAAGACGCTGGCCAAGGTTGGGTCAAAGGCTGGAACAAAGCCGGCGAAGAAGGCTTCATCGCCAAAGACTGCGTCGAATAATCCGGAAGGTGCGGCGCACTTTCGGTAAAAATAGAGGCGGCTCTGAGGAGTCGCCTTTCTTATTTGAGGATGTGGATCGTGCGGACCTTGTTCGCTTTTACGAACGCCGCGATCTCTGTAATGA
>CAJYOV010000562.1 GCA_913776405.1 Pseudobdellovibrionaceae bacterium | reverse complement strand
GAAAATGAACTCAAGAAGTTCATCGAATCTTCGGGCATTCCAGTTGTCACGACTTTGAACGGAGTCGACGCTCTCGAGGGCGCGCACAGTTTTGCTGGGCTTCATGGAAACGTGTTCGCGAACATCGCGGTAAAGAACAGCGATGTCTTGCTAGTTCTCGGAGCACGGCTCGGCCAACAGCAAGTTGGAAAGAACGCGCAGGCTTACACAACGGCGAAAGTCATTCATGTGGACGTCGACCCGATCGAATTCGGTCGCGTGATGCCGACAGAACTTAAAATTCAGTCCGAATTGAAACCGTTCATTGAAAAGTTGAATGATATTCTCGCAACGTCACCTCTTTCTTCACCAACTGAATGGGCAAAGCAGGTCCAAGATTGGTCTGACAAGTACGATGCTGCCCAGCACGTAAATGTGGAGGGGATCGATCCCGTCAGGGCCATGAAGAGCATGTCGAAGTCTTTTTCCAAGAGCTCGGTTTTAACTAGCGACGTCGGTCAAAATCAGATGTGGGTCGCGCAGATGTTCCGGAAAAAAGGAACTCAGCGTTTATTGAACTCCAGCGGCCTTGGAAGCATGGGCTATTCATTGCCAGCAGCAGTTGGCGCAAGTTATGCGCGCCCCAACGAACCTATTCTTGCATTCATGGGTGACGGCGGATTCCAGATGAATATGCAAGAGTTGATGTTCATCGCCCAGCGTAAACTCCCCATCAAATGCATCGTCTTAAATAACCGAACTCTCGGAATGATGCGGATGCATCAGAACAAATACTACGGTGGCCGATTTGTCGGCGCGACTACCAACGAATTCGACTGCGTCGATCTAGAGAAGATAGCCGCTGCTTACTCGATGCGGTTCAAACGATTGAGCGACGAGAGTGAAATCGGAAGTCTCGATTCGTGGTTAAAGGACGATCGACCATGTCTTATCGAAATGTCGCTTTCGATCAATTCAAAGCTGACCAATCGTTACGATGAATCTGAAGTCATCGAGAACGAACGGTTCGAGCAATGAGACGAAACATTTTCCTCGATCTTGATGGAACTTTAAGCGACCCGCGGAAGAGGTTGTACGAACTCTTCAAGGAATTGATTTCCGAAGCCAAGTTCACGTTCGAGGAATACTGGGACATCAAACGTAAGAGAATGAACCAAGATACGCTTCTGAGAACGTATTTCAATTTTAACGATGAACGGATCAAAGATTTTAAAAAGAACTGGCTGTTGAAAGTAGAAGAAGAGCTGCGCGTCGACCTGGACGAACCGTTCGAGAATGTGAGTACCTTGCTCGCAAGCTTGAGTGCTACCAACGATCTCTATATTGTAACAGCAAGGCAAAAAGCTGAGCTTGCGCTTAAGCAAGTTCGCAAGTTTGGGTGGGAACCGTTTTTTAAAGCCGTGTTGGTTACCGAACAGTCGAAAACCAAAGCCGAGCTTATCCGAAGCCGCTGTAAGACCAGCCCGAAAGACATACTCATCGGCGATACTGGGGAGGACATAGAGACGGCGAAAGAACTCGGACTCATCTCGGTCGCTGTCAGCTCTGGTTTTTTAAGTGGCGAAGTTTTGGCGACGTACAAACCCGATTATCTCTTAACGAGCATCTTGGAATTGAATGAAACTCATCTCTTATAGTCCCGATCAAAAACAACTATGGAACCAATTCGTTAAAAGCTCGAAGAACGGTTTGTTCATGTTCGATCGAGATTTCATGGAGTATCACTCCGACCGATTTAGTGATCACTCTCTTCTCGCCTACGATGAACAAGGCCGACTCATCGCTTGTCTTCCCGCAAGTGCGAAAGACGGGACTCTTTACACTCATCAGGGTCTAACGTTTGGCGGATGGATCACAGACAGTTCGATGAGAGCGGCGCTGATGCTTTCACTCTTCGATGCGTTGAAAACGCATATGCTTGAAAATGGTTTCAAAAGGCTTGTTTATAAGGTCGTCCCTTACGTATATCACGCTCAACCAGCGCAAGAAGACGTCTATGCGCTGTTCAGATCAGGAGCGACACAATTTCGCGTCGATGTTTCTGCGACGGTCAATCTTCGAAACAGAATCCCTTTTTCAGAACTACGGAAGCGTGGGGTGAAGAAGGCTGCGAAGAATAACGTCACGGTTCAAAAAAGTGAACGGGTTGAAGAATACATGGATTTGTTGGCAGCCACGTTAAGAGAGCGGCACGAAGCGAACCCAGTTCATTCGACGGAAGAACTCGAGCTTTTGCGCTCGCGATTTCCCGAAAACATCAAGCTATTCACAGCAGAGCGCGACGGAAAAATTCTTGCCGGCACGGTTGTGTTTGAATATCCAAAACTCGCTCACGCGCAGTACATCGCAGCTTCACCCGAAGCACGGGATGTGGGGGCACTTGACGCAGTCTTTAGTTATCTGATCACGGACGTCTACAAAGATAAGGATTTCTTCGACTTTGGCATTTCGAACGAAGAGGGCGGCAAAGTGCTTAATGAAGGCCTGATCAATCAGAAAGAAGGCTTCGGAGCGCGTGCCATGTGTCACAGCTTCTACGAGCTACATGTGTAATGGCGCTAGGCGAAGTAGACGTTAAGCGGCAGATTAAAAAGAACCGCAGCGTTTTTGAACGCATGGTCCGCACTGCTGAAGAGGCCACGTCGGATAGCAGGCGCGTACAACTTGTGTCGCAAGCGGTGATCTTCACAATCGATAATATTCCCGGCGTCTTCAATTCGCCCGAGCTTGAAAATATATTGCTCGAAGTTGCGAGAAAATATTCTGTTCCGCTCGCGGGAACCTTCCGCAAAAACGAAGTTCTTCATGTGATGTCGCGCGCGTACGTGAGCGGAGGCCATACGCGCGTCACTGAACGGTGGATCGAAGCAGCACCTGCCGACGAAATGCATTCGGTCGTGTTAACTGGACAAGGCGATAGGCCAGTACCAGAAAGACTGCGCCAAGCTGTCTCTTTGCGTGGCGGTAGATTCGTTAATCTGAAAGTCGACTTTCCGATTCAGCGCGCTCTCGAGTTGCGAAAGCTCGGATCTCAGTTCGAGAGAATTGTGCTGAACGTACATCCGAACGATGTCACTCCGATTCTGGCTTTCGGCACGAATGATTTCACGAGACCTGTGACGCTGTTTAACCAGGCTGATCATCTCCTTTGGTTAGGAGTCTCGATCGCCGATGCGGTCGTAAACCTGAGATCCTTTACGTCCAAGCTGAATGAACAATGGAGAGGGATCAAGACAACGTTTCTTCTTCCGCTTCCGGTTCAAGATTTTGAGCAGAACGAAGTTCCGGCTGCTCTCAAAGAAGAACGAAAGTCACAGCTCGGATACGCTCCTAGCACTAAACTAGTTGTGTCTATGGCGAGTGGGTATAAGTTTCGGCCCTTCGCCGGGATTGATTTCGGCGAGACGGCCTCATCTATTATCAAACTTAGAAGCGACATTCGATTCCTCGTAATTGGCCCTTCACCAGATGAGGCTTATTGGAAAAGCTGGAGCACGAAAACGTCAGGCGCAATTAAGGCCGTAGGCGTAATTCCGAATGCTGAACTTTCGAAATACTTGGAGGCAGCTGATTACGCCATTGAATCATTTCCTCTTGGATCACCTACAGCATTACTCGATTGTGCGCGCTACGGTTTACCATGTGTATCGCTTAGAACGCCTACAAACTGGTATGACGCTTTTGAGCAAGCGGGCGTTGCGGTCTCTTCAACTGAGGAACTCGCCCAGCGCGTGGTTTCAGAGATCGATTTCGGGCTGGCGCGGACGAATGAACTCGCCCAGATCGTCAAAAAGGAAGCTAGCCCCGCCGCGTTTTCGGCAAAACTTTCGGCCCTGAAAGCGCAGCTCCCGACGAGTCATGCGATCCATCCGTTTTCGAAAGACACGAGGACAGAGCCATCTGATTTTGAGGTGTTCAACAATTTCAGCCTCATGCTTAAGAACCGCACAGCAAGGGGCAAAGTTCAAATTCTTGTTCGCACTCTAGTTTACTTCTACGTCCGCCATCTCTTCCCTTTTGGGATGACCAAACGAATGCATGGAAAACTTACGGCCTACGGGATTCTGTAATCGAAATCGATGTTATCGACTAAACAATTCGCTCGTTCTAATGTTGATACCGTTAGCGACATCTGTAATAGGTTTGTTTCGTTTATTCCCAAGATAGACCGAATAAAACGCTTATAATTTTCTCCGTCTAAATCAAAAGTGGCGGAGAGTTTGGTAAATCCGTCTCACATTTCAGTCGAGAAAAGAGTTCAAGTCTTCCGATCCCAAGAATAATGCGTTTCTCGCGTGCCAATATAATTAGGCAAGATCGTTTCAGTAATTGATACGGTTGCAGAGGTGATTAAAGCACCGTTGGTTTTTCAACGCAGTGAACGTTACAAAATGAAGTGGCCTCGCTCCGAGTTCTGATTGGTACCGCCCAATACAGGCGCGGTTTAAGGACAAGAAGACGCCCACCGTCTATCGCTTATTAGTTCGTCTTCGGTTCTGAAGCGGAAGGATTATTAGGATAAGCGTGACAGCAATTCGAGGGATTCAGTCCAGTGAGGTATTCTAAGATCGAATGTCGACTTGATTTTCGCTTTATCGAGAACGCTGTATGACGGGCGTTTAGCGGGAGTAGGGTACTCATGGGTTAGGATTGGCCTCACGCAGCCTTTGAGCGCCCAAAGCTTGAAAATCTGTTGCGCGAAGTCGTACCAGCTTGCTGTTCCTTCATTGCTGTAGTGAAAAACGTCTGATGTTTTGAAGTCGTGATCGCGAGCGAGTTTTACGATTACTGAAGCTAAATCGCCAGCGAACGTTGGTGTTCCGATTTGGTCGTAAACCACGCCGATTTCCTCGCGATCGGTCCCGAGTTTGATCATTGAATTGAGAAAATTTTTTCCGAAGGCGGAGTAAAGCCAGCCGGTGCGAATGATGAGGCCACGATCCGTGTTCTCGAGTAGCTTGACCTCGCCCTGTCTTTTCGATTCTCCATAAGCATTTACCGGTTTCGGTTCAGCAGTTTCCGAAATCGGTGAGGTAAATTCTGAGAATACATAGTCCGTCGAAATATGAATCAGCTTGACGTTCCTACGCTGCGTTTCGCTTGCTAACCTGCCAACAGCAACTGCATTCACGTCCAGCGCATTTTTGTAATCAGTTTCCGCGAGATCGACTGCAGTGTATGCGCCACAATTAATAACGAGCTCCGGGCGTAGTTCGTCGAGAGCTCGAGAAACTGAATTACCTTCGGTCAGATTGAGATCGGCGGACGAGAGGAGTTTTGCATTGCTCCCGAGCAAAGTTCCAATGTGGCGGCCAAGTTGGCCCGATCCGCCGGTGATTAAAATCACGCCATCTCCTTCATATCCTTGAAGTAAGGTAGACCCAGGTCCTTTTCTGAAATGATGAAAGAGCCGTTTTCGCTAGGCCAGCGAATGCCGATTTGTGGATCGTCGAACCGGATACCTCGATCATTCGCCTTTGAATAAGTGTTGTCACACTTATATGTGAACAGAGCCGTTTCTGAAAGAGTGAGAAATCCGTGGGCGAACCCTCGTGGAATGAGAAGCTGTTTAAAATTGCTAGCGCTCAGTTCGATTGTGAAATGCTTAAGGAATGTCGGAGACTCGGGCCGAATGTCGACGGCGACATCTAACACCGCGCCTTGCACGACGCGAACGAGCTTTGCTTGGGCAGCCAAACCGGCTTGGAAATGAAGCCCTCGAAGCGCGTTCTTTTTCGAGAACGACTGATTGTCCTGGACAAATTCCAGATTCAGACCGTTTTTTGCGAAGACGTCTCGATTGTAGGATTCGAAGAAATAGCCCCGGTCGTCAGTGAAGACGGTTGGCTCGATGATCAGTAGGTCTTGAAGAGGTGTTTCGATAAAACGCATCAGAGCTCAATCTCGTTGGATTTAGTTGTATAGGCAACTGTTTGAAGCGTCTATTTCGATTCGGCTTACCCTTCCCACTGAAGTGAAGATTTAATCGTTGCATCGAGTTACCGAATCTGGTCTCTTCTGGCTTTCTCTTTATTTGTTAGATGTAACAATTCCGAATACTTAGCGACGCAGGTGCTGTGCGTGCGAGCAGTGAACGGCAGGGTCATGGAAGAATCGAAACTGGTTCCCTTTTTAGACGTCAAAGCAACTTACCTTGAACTCAAGTCGTCGATGGACGCTGCCTACAAGCGCGTTATGGATTCTGGCCATTACATTCTCGGTCCTGAGGTTGAAGCCTTTGAGCGAGAGTTCGCATCTATGTGCGGATCATCGGACTGTCTAGGTGTTTCGAACGGTCTCGACGCACTTCACTTAATTTTAAAAGCTTACGGCATTGGGCCCGGTGATGAGGTTATTGTTCCGTCGAATACTTTCATCGCGACGTGGCTCGCGGTGTCTTTCTGTGGCGCGACCGTTGTCCCTGTAGAGCCAGACATTGAAAGCTACAATATCGATCCGAAATTGATCGAGCGCGCGATCACGGAGAAGACTCGCGCAATTATACCTGTGCATCTCTATGGTCAGGTCGCAGATATGGAACCGATCATGACGATAGCAAGAGTGCATAACCTTGTCGTTATCGAAGATTCAGCGCAGGCCCATCTTGCAGTTTACAAAGGTAAGCTGGCTGGCAATCTTGGTCATGCAGCTGCCTTCAGCTTTTATCCAGGGAAAAATCTCGGCGCTTTCGGCGACGCAGGTTGCGTAACCACTTCGGACAAAGCCCTTTACAAAAAGATCAAACAGCTTCGGAACTATGGCTCAGATGTTAAGTACCATCATTTAGTACAAGGAACTAATGCCCGCTTAGACGAGCTCCAGGCTGCATTCTTGAGATCTAAACTCGAGCTGTTATCGGGTTGGACTCAGAAACGGCAAAACATTGCCTCACAATATATAAACGCTCTTCGAAACCACTCGGCGATCAAGGTCCCGAAGGTGAAGGACAGCTCATCGCATGTGTGGCACTTGTTCGTCGTGCGCGTTAAAAACCGCGACCGTTTCCAGAAACACATGATGGAGCACGGGATCCACACACTCGTTCATTATCCAATCGCCCCACATCTTCAAGAGGCGTATAAGAGTGCAGGCTGGCGCAAAGGATCTTTTCCGATCTCGGAACAAATTCATGATCAAGTCGTGAGCCTTCCAATTGGTCCGCACATGCTCGACGCCCACGTAACCCGCGTGATCGACGCTTGCTTGGCGTACAAAGACGAAAGTTTTTGAGGCGACGTTATGATTCCAGTGATCATATCTGGAGGCTCGGGCACTCGCCTGTGGCCCTTATCTCGAGCCGAAGTCCCAAAGCAACTTTGCCGATTCGGCGAAAAGACGTTGCTTGAAGATACGATCGCACGGCTGCAGGGGTGGGGCACACCGTGGATTTTGACTACTGAAGATCTCGCACTTAAGAGCGAAGACTTACTTAGATCGTCTGGCATTCCCAATAATCAAATCTTGGTTGAGCCAATCGGTCGCAACACCGCTCCGGCTATAGCATTTCTCTGCAAACGTTTTTTGGATCTCGGGTTCGGCGATGAGATAGTCGGCGTCTTTCCTGCGGACCACTACGTACGCGAAACTGATAGGTTTCGCGGAGCTATTGATCTTGCTGCGCGACACGCGCTATCGGGCAATGTCGTTACTCTAGGCATAAAACCTAACCGACCTGCAACTGGGTTCGGTTACATTGAGACAAACGGTTTGCCCTTGGAAACGGACGGAAGTGCAGCGGCTCTTTCAGTCATGCGTTTTCGCGAAAAACCTAATCAGTCGACTGCTGAGGAGTTCCTGAGCACAGGACGTTTTTTCTGGAATGCAGGAATCTTCCTGTTCAACGTGGCAACGATGGTGAGCAACTTCGAGACGTTGATGCCAGCGCTTTGGGGAGAAATTTCGAGACTGGATAAAGACTTATCCAATTTGAAATCGATCTATGAACGCGTTGCTTCCGAAAGCGTCGACATAGGCGTTATGGAAAAACTCAACAAGCAAGTCTGCGTGAGTTGCGACGTCGGCTGGGATGATCTCGGGTCTTGGGACGACATCGCCCGCATGATGAGCGAGGGCGCATTACCTGCTGATCGAAACCGTTCAACCTCTGTGCAGATTGAGTGCCATAACAACTTTAGCTTCTCGCAAATTGACAAAGCAGTTGCGTTCATTGGCATAGATGACGTTATCGCAGTCGAAACACCAGACGCGCTTCTAATCTGTCGACGTGGCGAAAGCCAGAGCGTTCGGAAAGCTGTCCAGAAGCTGCATGACTTGGGACACCCATCAATTCGTGATTCTAATCGTCCGTCTCGAAAATCTTCAGAGGAGCAAGTCCTTCATAAAGGAACACGTTTCGAGGCTTCTCGTTTAAGTATCGCAGTCGATGGCGAGTTCCGCAGCGAAACCTCGGAGTCGGTTGCGGTCTTGACTGTAGCTGCCGGCTCAGGGCACTTGCGTCTGGATACGGCCGAAATGCAGCTGATAGCGGGAGCTCATTTTGAAGTTCCGAGGCGAACAGGTTTTGAAATTAGAAATACCGGTTCTACAGTAATGGAAATTATCGAGGTAAAGTTTTAATGCGTTCTTTTTTAGTCACCGGTGCGGCCGGGTTTATTGGTAGCAACTTCGTCGAACTCATCCTTTCAAAAGCTAAGAAGGTCGTCGTTTTGGATGCTCTTACTTATGCGGGTCATCTTGAGAACTTGGAAGAGTTCAAAAACAAGCTGACATTCGTGAAGGGCGACATCGGCGACGAGAAGCTAGTTGCGTCGCTCCTGAAGGAACACGATACGGATGTGTTGGTAAATTTCGCTGCTGAGAGCCACGTTGATCGATCAATTTCTGATCCAGAAGCCTTCGTCCGCACAAATGTGCTCGGCGTATTTCATTTGTTGTCCGCATTTCGCGCTCATTACGAAGCTATGTCGGCAGACAAGAAAACAAACGCCCGGTTCGTGCAGGTTTCAACTGATGAGGTTTTC
>CAJYOV010000561.1 GCA_913776405.1 Pseudobdellovibrionaceae bacterium | reverse complement strand
CCGCAAGCATTTAAACGCGGAAGCGAAAAGGCGCCGATCCGCTTGTGAGACCCGCGCTCAAAAACGCGCGCCGATGTGAGACAGGTGTCAACGCCGTGAACACCCGGCCCGCACAACTAAAAAAGCCTCCCTTTTCGGGGAGGCTTTGACGCGGCGGTCTTCAAAAAGGAGCCTGGCACCTTCGGAGAATTCAAAAAGGAGCCTGGCACCTTCGGTCACCAGCGAAGGAGAGCGAGGCGGAGCCGAAGCGCGCTTAATAGACGGTGCGGTTGGTCTTGGCCATGTTCCGGAGTGGAGTGGATGGCTTGAAGCGGATGCCGTATTGGGTTGCGAACACTTCGAGTTCGTCGGCGATTGTCTGTGTACCGACGGAGTCAGCGTAGCGGAGGAGACCACCGCGGAACGGCGGGAAGCCTGTGCCCGTGATCATCGCCAAATCGACTTCGTCTGGTGTTTCGACGACGCGCTCTTCGATCAATGCAAGCGCTGCTTCGTTGATCATCGGGAAGATGCCGCGGCTGATGACTTCTTTGTCAGACAACTTATCCGTCGGTTGACCGAGACCGAGCTCTGCGTAGATCGACTGATCGACGCCTGTCGGTTTCCCGCGCTCGTCATAGAGGTAGAAGCCTTTTTTGTTCTTCTTACCCAAGCGACCTGTCTCCGAAAGCTTCTTCATCACATTCGGGATCATGATGCGGTCGCCGAGCGTTTCGTGAAAGATCTTCGAGACCTTGATGCCGACGTCGATACCGACTTCATCAAGAAGCGCGAAAGGACCCATCGGCATGCCGAAGTTTTTCTTGTAGAGCTTATCGACCTTCTCGATCGACATGCCGTCTTCGAGCAACCACGCAGCTTCGATCATGTAAGGAACGAGCAAGCGGTTCACGAGGAATCCCGGACCGTCTTTTACAACGACTGGCGGCTTTCCCATCTTTTTTGCGAGTTCGAAGATTGTCGCAACAGCAACATCCGACGTTTTTTCACCGCGAATCACTTCGACGAGCGGCATCTTATCAACGGGGTTGAAGAAGTGCATACCAACGAAATTCTCTGGGTTTGGGTGACCCTTCGACATTTCTGTCACCGACAACGAAGACGTGTTCGTCGCGATGATGCAATCCGGACGCACCTGGGCCGCTGTTTCACCGATCACTTTTTGTTTGATCTTCATGTCTTCAACGATCGCCTCTACAACGACGTCAAGTTGCTTGAAGCCCGAGTAATCTACGCCACCTGTGACGAGGTTCATCTTGCGACCGAACTCATACTGGTTAATGCGTTTTTTCTTGAGCTGTTTCGACCAAAGGTCTTTTGCGTGTGAGAAACCGAGCGCGAGCGCTTGGTTGTTGATGTCTTTCATTCGGACTTCGACGCCCTTATCGGCTGCGACATATGCAATACCGCCGCCCATCGTGCCGGCACCGAGAACGCCTAAGCGTTTCACTTGTTTTGGCTTTACATCGCCTGTAACGCCTTTTGTTTTCTTCACGCTTTCCATCAAGAAGAAAACGTTGATCAAATGCTTCGAGACGTCTGTGACAGCGACTTCGCAGAAGCCGTCCATCTCGATCTTCAAAGCACGGTCACGGTCCGACATGCCGTACGTTTTGCCGATGACTTTAATCGCCATGAGCGGCGCTGGGTAATGGCCGCCGGTGAATTTCAAGACCATCTTCTTTGCTTCTGACAAGACTTTGCCGCGAAGAAGACCTGACTCCATGAGTTTGCCCATGACGCCTTGAGGTTTGAAGAATTTCTTACGCTTTGAAAGCTTGCCTTCTTTGATCAAGTTGTCTGCGAACTTCAAAGCTTGTTCTTCAAGAATCGAAGGGTGTACGACTTGATCGACTAAACCCATCTTAAGTGCTTTTGGTGCAACGACCGACTTCCCATTCAAGATGATATCGAGAGCCGCTTGAAGACCGATGATGCGCGGAAGGCGAACACAGCCGCCAAAGCCAGGGATTATACCAAGTTTCGTTTCTGGGAGACCGATACGAGTCGCGTTATCGTCCGTCGCGATACGGTAGTCACACGCGATCGAAAGCTCACAGCCACCGCCGAGGCAAGCGCCGTGAATCGCCGCGATGACCGGCATCTTTAAGTCTTCAAGCGCATTGAAGATTGAGTGCGCTTCTTCGAGGACAGGTACGATTTGTTCGCGCGTTTTTAAGAGACGAATTTCTTCGATGTCGGCACCCGCGATGAAGATGTTCGACTTACGCGAAATCATCACGACGGCTTTATAATTCGACTTACCGAGTTCCGCGACCACTTCGCGGAAACGAGCCATCACCGGAGTCGAGAGCTTGTTGACCTTTTCGCCGACGAGATCCCACTCAACGAGAGCGACTTCCCCTTTAGGTACGATTCTGATGCTTTCTTGGATGCTCATGCGCTTACGCCTCTCTCTCTAAAATCATCGCTCCACCTTGGCCGCCACCGATACACAACGTAGCAAGGCCGAATTGTTCGTTCCGGCGGATCATTTCTTTCATCAATGTCAAAACGATGCGAGTGCCTGTCGCCCCGACTGGGTGACCGAGCGCAATCGCACCGCCATTTACGTTCAGCTTCGCTGGATCGATCGCGCCCACTTTGCTTGGGAGATCGAGTTTCGTGTGAGCGAATTCGTCGCTATCGAAGGCTTTCATGCACGCGATCACTTGAGCAGCGAACGCTTCATTCAACTCAACGAGACCGATGTCCTTCATCGTGAGACCGGCTCTGCGAAGCGCTACCGGAGTCGCGTACACAGGCCCGAGGCCCATGCGCTCTGGTTCAAGACCCGCAAATGCATAACCGCGGATCTTCGCGAGCGGCTTGTAACCGAGTGCCTGAGCTTTTTCGCGGCTCATGAGCAACACCATCGCAGCACCGTCGGTGATCGGGCACGCGTTACCCGCAGTCACGGTCCCCGTGCGACGATCGAAAATGGGTTTAAGCTTCGCGAGCGCTTCCATCGACTGACTTTCGCGCGGACCGACATCTTCTGTAACGACTTCT
>CAJYOV010000560.1 GCA_913776405.1 Pseudobdellovibrionaceae bacterium | reverse complement strand
GATGCGATCGAAGTCGACCCGGTTGAGAACTTGGCCAGCATCGTTGATGCGCGATTCCGGAGGTGCAGCTTTCGCTAACGAACCGAAGCCTAAGAAAACGAGACCGGTGATTAGGATAAAGAGGACCTCGACAACTTGCTTTAACATCAGCCTCGCTCCTTGATTCGCGCACGGTACGAATCCACACGCCCGATTGTTCTGCCCGTTTCTCATTACGAAGTCGAGGCCGGTGCATCAAAATCACACGAGCGCTTTTTGGAGGCGGCGCGACGCCAGTAGACACCTGAATTTCTTCCCGGAACGATAGGCCTATGTCTAAATCAAAACTCGCACTCGTAGTCCTTCTTTTGATCCCGTTTTCACAAGCCGCATTTGCCGAAGAGGGCGAATCGTCGACGCCGTCATCTTACACGGAAGGTACGAAAGTCCCTGAGCCAATGACATTCGATATGGCCGGTCACCTCGACTCGCCTGCCGGCGAAATGGAAGTGAACACCCTCTTCCGTTTCGAGGGCGCATCTCAAGCGAAGAACCTCTATCTCGCGCCGGAATTCGAGTACGTGTTCGCGCGTGGTATGGCTGCCGAAATCGAAGTGCCAATTCTCGATGGCGAGGTCGAAGCGTTCAAAGTCGTTCTTCAATCTCGCTTGGGCGAAATCAAGCCCGATAAATTTAAGACCGGTGTTCAACTTATTTACGAGCAAGACCGCGCAACGACCAACAAAGACATCTCAGCGCTTCTCATCAACTCCGTCCCGTTCGGGAACCGCTACGCTCTGACGACGCTCATCGGGCCAAGCGCGCAACTCGAAGAGAGCGAAACGAAGTGGGGCTTCCTCGCGAACGCTTCGATCCATTACACAAATAGCCACGAAATCGATTTGGCTCTCGAGGCTAACTACAAACACTACGATGAATTGAAGATGCTTGAGTTGCTTCCACAGATTCACTTGATGGTCGAAAAGAATGTCAAAGTTCAGTTCGGCTTCGGCGCGACTCTCATCGATGACGAATGGATCGCGCTTAGCGCCATCCGCGCCGCTTGGGAATTCAACGGCTAAGCCCCGGCCCAAAGCGTGCAATTTTCGTAGGTTCGTATGAACCTACGACGTCCTCTTCAAATTACCGCGACCGCGCTGGCGATCTTTGTCAGCGCGACTTTCTTTTCTTCAAGATCAAAAGCGGCTGAAGCCTTTGCGCAAACAGCTAAAGCTCCTAAAGCTGAACCGTTTGTTGCGCTCACTTACCAGGAACTTCGCCCACGCCTCTTGATTCAAGCTGAGGCCCCAACACCTTCAACCGTCGATCGCGATCCCGAATACACAAACGTAAAGGTCGACGGTTATTCGGCGCAGCTCGTATTCACAGAAAAGCTTTACACCTTCCCTGAAAAACAGCTGTTCCGCGTTTTGTATATTTCGCGCTCGAACGATCTCAACTACGACGGCACGCAAATGACCGATACGGGCTTTCAACTCGTGCGCATGACCCTCCAACCGGTCGATGCAAACTTGAGAGCTACGGGCGAAACCGTTGAGCTCGCAACGAAGGCGCAGCCGGGCGATCCGGTGAAGGAATTTACAGGTCGCACTTCAGAGCGCACGTCTCGCTTAAGCAGTCTGGTCTTCAACCGCGCGCAAGTGCGTGACGTTCTCTTAAACCCACTCGACGTCTTAACACCTCAGGGGGTCATCCCCGGAAACTCCAAATCGCAGATCATCTCGATTCGCAAAGCGCGAATTCCGTGGACCTTCACCCATAGCTACGACCTCACCGTTCGCGTGAGCCCGTGCCCAGAGGCCTTAAGAGCAAATCGCTGCGAAGCCGTCATCGAGTACGTTAGCTACCTTCCTGATGCCCGTTTTGGGCATTGGGTGCACCCTGCTAACATTCGCGCCTGGAAGATCTGGGGCATGACGCTCGTGTATTGATTCGACT
Source organism: Pseudobdellovibrionaceae bacterium (assembly GCA_913776405.1). Classification (GTDB taxonomy): domain Bacteria; phylum Bdellovibrionota; class Bdellovibrionia; order Bdellovibrionales; family JAMPXM01; genus CAJYOV01. Next base: position 1,128 of record CAJYOV010000560.1, on the reverse strand, counting down.
GATTTGGGGCGGCTCACTCGTACGGTTCTTGGCGCTTTTGCAGCGCCCCATCTCGAAAGTCGCTAGACCGGGCCGAACGTGCCTGTTAAACCAGCAGCTCTCTCGGGCGCACCCTAGAAAGTCGAAGTGGCTGGCCCTGCTGAAACCCTTGGTCGCAGCCCGAGAGCAATTCTTAAGCAGCCTGTGCAACGCCCCAGGGCCAAATCTGCGAACGATCACGCAGTTTTAAGTTGCCAGCCCCCAGCTCTCTCCTCTACAACCGATGGTTCAAGTCTTCTCTTGATGGGGTATAGTCAAGTTGGCAAGACAACAGATTTTGATTCTGTCATTCGTAGGTTCGAGTCCTACTACCCCATCCACTTTTTCATAATCGGCAAATTTTAGATTCAGATTCACGGAGCCTTGAAAGCTTCGTGGCTTTGCATGTTCGGATTTTGAGGCGGTCACCAGCTCGACGAGGCTCCGCCACCGCCCGAGCGCCCTCCGCCCGAAGAACTTGATCCTCCGCCCGAAGAGCTCGATCCCCCACTTGAACTGCGCCCTGACGATCCGCCGCCTCTTGAACCCGATCTCGTTCTCCGAAGATCGTAGGTCTTGCCGAAGATAATGCGCACACCGTCAGCGCGCGATACGATCCTTTCCAAACGTCTGTAGGCCAGCGAACGACGATAGGCTTTGTTAGAAAGAAGTGGATAAAGCTCGTCCCTGCGCAGTCGGAAAAATCGAAATCCAAGTAAAACGAACACTGAAATTTCGAGACCAGTCCGCAGCTCGAGACCGGCGATCATCGCGAGACTTGTGACGACAATAGCAAGGCCGATAAACCCAACCGTCTTAAACGCGTTCGCGTACAAGATCATGCTGGAATCGATAGCGAAATCGAAAACCCTCGGTGACGTACTCGTGTCTTCGAATTCGGTGTAGCCAGCAACAAACCTTAGTCTGCCTACTGCACCTCGCGACCACACAGGAAAACTCGATCGGCGAAAACTGCCTCCGATTAAGAATAAAAGCCTGAGTAGTGGATCAACAGCAAACACGCCGATGTAGATGAGGAGAAGTTCTCGCCAAGGAAACTCTCTGTAGACGAGCGTCCATGTCGACGGCGCACGCCACATCGCGGAGGCG
>CAJYOV010000559.1 GCA_913776405.1 Pseudobdellovibrionaceae bacterium | reverse complement strand
GCCTACCATCTCGCTAAATTCGTCGATTACGAGCATCACTTTGCGCATCGATTTATCATCTGATACACCGTCTTCTTATGGCAACAGACAATCAGACAAAGTCATCTCCTCTCGTGAGCGGTTTCACCGTCATCCGCAATGGCATCTTGATGGGCTACCCCGTTCTTCAATCCATCAAAAGTGTGCTTCCACTTGTCGATGAATTCGTTGTTGGTGTCGGCCAGTCTGACGACGCCACGAAAGAAATGATTCTTGGTATCGGTGATCCGAAAATCCGCGTCTTCGATTCCTTCTGGGACACCAAAAAGACCAAAGGCGGCCTGATTCTCAGCGAGAAAACGAATGAGGCTCTCGACCACTGCACGCACGACTGGTGCTTTTATATCCAGGCTGACGAAGTCGTTCACGAAGACGACTACCCGGCTATCCGCGAAAGTCTTGCTCGCAACGCGAACGATCCGCGGGTCCACGGCCTCCTGTTCAAGTATATTCACTTTTACGGCAGCTACGAAACGATCGCGACAAACCGCAAGTGGTATCGCAACGAGATCCGCGTCGTCCGGAAATCCACTGGCATTCGCTCTCACAATGACGCGCAAGGCTTCCGTATAAACGGCGAAAAGCCGGTCGTAAAGTCGTCAGGCGGCCGCATCTTCCACTACGGCTGGGTCAAACCACCGAAGATGATGGGGCAAAAAGCGAAGCTTCTCGACCGTTGGTGGCACGGCGACAAGCGCGACAACGCCTATGATCAATTTCAATACGATCGTCAGTACGGCCTAAAGCCATTCAAAGCGACGCACCCTGAAATCATGCGCGATCTCGTCGCATCGCAAGACTGGAAATTCGATCCACGTCGCACTCTCGGTGAATGGAAATTCAAAGACCTTCGCTTGCTGACAAGCGATTGGATTGAAGCCGCAACTGGCCATCGGGTTGGTGAATACAAGCCCTATAAGCTCTTGAAAGATTAGCGCTTAGGCGCGACCATCTAACGATGCGCGCGCGCTTAATTCTCCGCTACATTTTGGGCGAAATGATCCCCACGTTTTTCATGGGTGTCATTGTGTTCATTTTGATTTTGCTGACGTTTCAGGCGCTCCGTTTGACAGACTACATTTTGATTCACGGTGTGAAAGTCACCGTTGTGCTCGAGATGATGGGTTTTCTCTCGACGAGCTTCCTACCCATTCTGTTTCCGATGAGTCTGCTCTTCGCCGTTGTTCTAACGTACGGCCGATTAAGCTCGGATTCTGAGATCGTGGCGCTGAGAGCAATCGGTCTTGGAATGCCATCGATCATCGCGCCGGCCGTCATTCTTTCGATCTTGATCGGCATCTTGAGTTTGCAAACGTCGTTTCACATTGCACCTTGGGGCAACCGACAATTCGAGCTTCTGATGACGAAGCTCGGCTCCGAGAAGCCAGCAACGATCGTGAAAGAAGCGACGTTCTCTGAGGGTTTCTTCGACCGCGTGGTTTATGCAAATAAAGTGAACTCGAAGACCGGCGCCCTCGAGCATGTCTTCGTTTATGACGAGAGTAATCCGGCGAATCCCTTGACGGTGATCGCGCGCGAGGGCCGCATCATTCAAGAACGCACAGCAGACGGAAATGCGGCTTCACTTCGATTGAGTGATGGCAGCATTCACCGTACATCAGAGGGCCGTCACACGAAGATCGACTTTTCGACTTACGATGTCTCGCTTCTCGACCCGGCTGAACAGCAGTTTCGCAGCAAGACACCTCCGTCACTCACGATCGAAGAACTTCGCGCGCAGATGAAAGTGGCGAACTTGAAAAGAGAAGAGCGTCTTTCGCTCGAGACCGAGTTTCATAAGCGTCTAGCTCTTGGAGCTGCTTGTATTCTCTTTGCACTCGTCGGCGTCGGGCTCGGTACTGTCACCAATCGACGAAATGCAAAGTCTGGCGGCATGGTCGTCGTGGTCGCCATGATCGTGATTTATTACATCGTTTACGTCGCCGCCGAAGGCGCTGCCCGTAAGGGTCAATTGCCGCCCGTGATCGCGATGTGGCTCGCCAACGGGATCTTTACGATCGCCGCCGGTTACACGCTGAAACGTTCGTGGAATTAACCGCCGCACCTCTCTGCGCAGTTCACTTTTAACTTCGGGTTTGAGCGGTACCGCTCGTTCCATGAAAACGGCGAGATCATCGCCTTCTAAAATCACTTCGCCGCCCGCTCGAATCAAGTCTAGCGTCCCGGCTCCAACCGCGTCGCCCGGAAAACTTGGAATCGCGCAGAGCTCGCGAGAGAGTTCAGTTGCGAGTCGAGCTGTCATGAGCGACCCACTTCGCCTTGAGGCTTCGACGATGAAAACGCAATGGCTTAACGCGACGATCAGTCGGTTGCGCTGCTCAAAGTGGTGTCGATGAGCTGGGCTCACCGGTGCAAACTGACTGATGAGACAGCCGCCCGTTTCAAGGATCGCTGACTGCCACGACTGAAGCGAGGGCGGATAGATGCGCTCAAGCCCAGAGGGAAGAAAGCAAACCGTCGGCCGCTCAGCACGAATCGATGCTAAGTGAGCCGCTTGATCAGCCCCTCGCGCACCACCACTGACAATGACGGCGCGCGAGCATTTTTCAAAGAACGACGGCATCTCTGCCACTAACCACTCGCTCACACGTACCGACAACTCACGACTGCCAACGATCGCCAGTCGTTGCTCGGCGTGAAGCGGCTCTAGCGAACCAAGAACACTCAAGCAAAGCGGCGGCAACTCAAGCTCAAGAAACCTTTCAGGATAGAGTGGATGGCCCGGATACAGCAGCGTTGCGCCCGTATCGAGAGTGCGTTGACGAGTCTCCTTCGCGTGGGAAAGAACTTGGCTGGAGAAATAGGATAGCGACTGCGCTGCGTGGGCAAAATCAAAACGAGTCACCGCACCGAAAGGTGCGACAAGCGAGGCGCAGGCGAGAAGCTCGATCTGGTCGACATCTTGATTTAGAATTGGATCGGACTGCAACTCCGACATAAAAAAACTCCCGGCTGAAGATCAATTTGGCTTCAGCCAGGAGTTTGCAAAATCGAAGCAGACGCGAGCTTAAAACTTGAGGGACTTAATCGAGCGTTGCGTCCAAATCGTCCGTCGTTTGGCCACCGCTGTTCGGAGACCCTTCATCGAACGGAAGGTCTGCGCCGTTGTCCGACGGAGCATCGAGTTGAAAATCAGAATCGCCAGTTGGCGGCGTCAATTGCGAATCTGGCTTCGAAATCGGAGGCTTTGCTGGCGCAGCCGATGGCTCCGGGCTCAAATCATTTTTCGAGAATCCACTCGTCAAGAAGTCTGCAGTTTCAGAACTTAAAGACGGAAGCGATTCTGGCACCGCGCCGCCCGTTCGGTCGCCGACGACAACCGGTTGGGTCGACACGAGCACAACAGCCGTCGCTACTTTTTCACGAACGTCCGCAATTTTGATGATCGCGATCGGCGTTTTGACTTTTGGGTAAGCTGTCGCGCGACGCTCGCCACGAACAGCTTCGACGCCCATGATATCGCCCACTTTTAGGCCGACATTCGTGCCGCCTGCGAGATAGATCACAGAGCCTGCGCC
>CAJYOV010000558.1 GCA_913776405.1 Pseudobdellovibrionaceae bacterium | reverse complement strand
TGAAGGGCGGCTGGACAAATACATACAACAACACGAACGCGTGCATGCAAGCTCAAGAAGGCGCGCTGCAAAGTGGCCAGAGCGTCACTCGCACGTCATCGGGGCTCACGATCGATGGTTACTTCGGCGGGAAACTTGAATTCAATACGCTTGCTCACTCGGCCTACGATCAAACGACGATCTCGGCTAAAGGGATCACGGTCGCGAACGAAGGTCGCTACCGAGTCATCGATATCGCGGGCGCTCGTCGGCTGCTGAAGAATTCAGACGGCAAAGTTTTGTTCGACGTCTCGATGATGACACCGAACGAGATCTTGATGACCGGCACACGCGCGGCTCGCAATCGTCAAATCAATGCAGGCACGATTCGCATCTACGACAACGAAAACGAGTTCATCGGGCATATCACATTCAGTGCGGTGAAGTGGGGCAACAGCTCATGTTGTTACCCGACAGCAGGTTCGCTGATAACAAGCTACGAAGGCTCAAAAACAGGCACGTCGACACTTCAGTTCACTTCGACCTGCGGTAAGGCGAAATACCAAGACGAAAACGGCAGCACGAAAGACATCGAACTCATTCAGTGCGAATAGTTTTGCACGATCGAACGCCTTAAACGCGCGCCGTCCAGTATTCGTCGGCGCCGAAACTCTGCTTCTGAACGCGCTTTAATTCGACACGCTCTTGCATCGATGCGCCGCCAAAGTGCGAGGTCCAGGCAAGGCCGTGCTTTCCACCCATCAGAATTGGCGCGATGAACGCGTGCAGACGCTGCACTTTCTTGGCATTGAAGAAAGCGCCGTATGCGTGCGAGCCGCCCTCAATCATGAGTGAATGGACGCCTTCGGCACGAAGTGCTGCAAACAACTCGTCCATCATGAACGCACCCTCTTCCATCATTGGAACTTTGAGAACACGAACGCCGGCTGGATTTTGAACGCTGAGTTTCGCATCGACGAGGACGAGCACATTTTCGGGTGGGCGCACCGAGGTCAAGTTCGAGCCTTGCATGGCGACTAGCGTTTTGCCCGACGGATCAAAAACGACAGCCTTATTCACAAACCCCGGAAAGCTTGCGTGACGAACGTTGAGCGATGGGTTGTCAGCAACAAACGTGTTGCGACCGACCGCGATCGCATCGTAACGCGCACGCAACAGTTGCACATGTTCGCGAGAATCCGGCCCTGTGATCCATTTACTCTCGCCAGAGAGAAACGCCATTTTTCCATCGAGAGAACTCGCAACCTTCACGGCAACGAACGGCTCTTTCGCCCGGAAGTTATGGAGAAAGATTTCTGCAAGCTCTTCAGCCTGTGCCGCGAGCTCTGTGCAATCTTCGCTTGAAATCTCGGGTGCGCCGGAACCCGCCGTTGCCGGGCGCGCGATAGCGGACAGTAGTTCGCATCGAACTCCCGCTTCACGCAAGATCTGCGCACCTTTTCCCGCAACGAGTGGATTCGGGTCTTCAACCGCATAGATGACGGATGCTGGCTTCAGAGGCGCAAGCGCTCGCGCACAAGAGCCCGTACGTCCTTGGTGCGCACATGGTTCAAGCGTTACGTAAACGTGAGCGCCCGCCACTCGAGAAGGATCACCGAGATTCTTGAGCGCGTCGATTTCGGCGTGATCGTGACCGACTCGCTTGTGATAGCCCGAAGCTAAGAAACAATGATCTGAATCGACAATCACGCAACCGACAAGCGGGTTCGGTGAAACGTACCCAGTTCCCTTCGCACCTTCTTGAATTGCGAGCGTCATCGCATCGGCAGGTGAAATCCACTCCCCAACTGCGGGAGTTTTCACAAACTCGGAGAACATCAGCAGACCTCCGGCGTCTTTTCGTAGAATGAGATGACATCCGGGTCGACGCGAATCGAGCGTGCGTCCCACTTCTCAATCGTGAGGTCATCACCTTGAGTGAGTCGAGAGAGGGCCACGTAAGCTTGGCCAGGCTCCCAAAGATTCGATAGGTTCACCATCATGCGATCGAGCGTCGCGCCTTGTGATTTATGAATCGTCGATGCCCACGCGAGTGAGATCGGAAAATTCGTGGCCGAGGCAACGGGCAGACCTTCCGCATCGAGAAGCGAGAACGAGGCTTTTTCAATCTCGGCTGCGCGACCGTTCAGTAACCGAATCCTGAGTTCTTTAGACCCAATGTTTTCAACGTGCCCGGTCGATCCGTTCACCCATCGACCTTGCGGATCGTTCTGACGAAGCATCACGAGGGCACCTTCTTTGATCGCAAGCTTGTCGGGAAGCGGTGACGACTTTTTCAAAGATTCAATAGAACGCGCATCGCCCGTGTAGATCGTATCGAAGGTCTTCAGCTCCGCATCGATCGCGCTGAGTTTCCCGAGATTGTAGCGTTCTGTTTCATCGCGGCGAGGAAACAGGCGTGTTCCCTCGAAATTCGCGGGCATCGGCGCAACTTTAGAATCGAGATACGCTTTCACTGCAGGCGTTACGCGACCCTGACGAACTTCCGAGAGGATCTTCATGAACGTTTCGTCTTTGCAGCGAGTTTGCGTGCGAAGGTAGTGGATGTCGAAACCTGACCAATCCCAAACAGGATCTTGAAAGG
>CAJYOV010000557.1 GCA_913776405.1 Pseudobdellovibrionaceae bacterium | reverse complement strand
GCGCATCGTCGCAAGAAAGAGCGTCCCGTCGCGCTCAATCCCGTGATTCACGAATGTAGCTTGTTTCTGAAATTTTCGTTCGATGACTTCACGAAGGAGAAATCGCGACGCAAGAAACGAAAGCACTGCGCCTAGGGTCAGCGCGCAGGAGCAAATGAGCGTGCCTGGAAGAAGCCCGAAAAGAGCGCCGGCTGAAATCATCATGATGGCGGCGACCGGGATGCAGCAAACTACGAACGTTGTGCAAACGACAAAATAAATCGCGATCACTTCAAAGGGGTTCGTGTCGTAGACTTCTTTGAAAAGGAGCTGCTTCGCTTTTAGGTTTTCGAGTGTGAATGCAGAGTGAAGGTCAAACGCTACGAAATAAATCGCGGCAAGCACGAGCAACGCAAGTAGGACCCAGCGAGCGGCGGCTTTCAAATAGCGGTGACCACTCACCTCGTGAGGCGCTTGGCTTTTTGCCATGCTTGCTCTTTTTCTTCGTCAGAAAGCTGTGCCCAATCTTGGCCTGCGGCTTCAACATGGGTGCGCATTGTGAAATAGCGACGCTCGAAACGCGAGTTCGCATCGCGCAAGCACTGTTCCGCCTCGAGACTCAGATGACGAGCGAGCTGCGCCGTTGAGAAAAGAACATCGCCGAGTTCGTGAGAAAGCGCAGACTTCAAATCGTCCGCTAGCGCGCTTTTGTTGTTTGGGATTTTGGCGAATTCGACTCGAAGCTCTTGGACTTCTTCATCCAGTTTGGCGAAAACGCCGTTTGCGTCAGGCCAGTCGAAACCGACACGGTTGGTTTTGTCGCCAATTTTGTGGGCGCGCTGGAGCGCGGGGAGAGCCCTAGGAATATCGAAATGAGTTTGGATTTCGACCTTTGCGCCGCTCGCCGCTTTGGCTGCTTTCTCTTCGGCCTTGATTTTTGCCCAGTTATTTAAAACGTCGTTCGAGCCCGAAACTTCGGTTGAACCGAAGACATGCGGATGACGCCGAACCATTTTTTCGCTGATGGAGCGCAACACATCTTCGATAGTGAAACGACCCTCCTGTCGGCCAATCTCGGAATGGAGAACGACCTGGAGAAGCAAGTCGCCTAGCTCAGCGACCATTTCTTTTTCGTCGCCGGCTTCGATTGCTTCCGCTAGCTCGTGAGCCTCTTCGATCGCGTAGGGAGTTAAAGTGCGATGCGTTTGTTCTTTGTCCCAGGGGCAGCCATCAGGGCCGCGCAGGGCTTCGACGATTTTAAGGAACGACTCGAAAGTTTCGAGGTTTTCCGGGGGCTTTACCATGGTCTGATCCTCTTTTCGTTCTGCGAGCGTTCTGACGGCCGTTCTCAATTCGTTCTGGACGCTTCTCAGCGGACTTTCGACCTAAGGCTGTTCAGGGCCAGGAAAACCGCGCCGTCCGTAGGTCTTGCCGAAGTCTAAGTCACTCTATCTGTTTGGGCTTTTCTAGTGAAGAACCGATATGTTAAACGAAGACACTTTCAAAATTTCTGGGTGCGTTAAAGACGGCCTGGCACGGTGGGCGAATGGGCAAGCAAAAAGGCGGAAGCCGCGAAAAGCTGCAGGCGCGGTCGAAGTATATCGATCATTCGCTTCGCTTTCTCGATTGGGTGAACGAGCTCGGTTTCGAGAAGACTCCGCTCGGTCGAGTCGCTCAAACGCTCGACGATTCGTTCCAGATGCGCAAGCTGTCGATCGCGTTTTTGTTTGCGCTCATGCTCTCGGGTCTCATCTTCTACGATTTCGATTTCACGTATTCGGTTGGTCTTGGCGACACTGTCACTCGCGATATCAAGTCGCCACTCAGCATCGAGATGGTGGACGAAGTCGCGACCGAAGAGAAGCGGAAAGCCGCCGAGCACGCAGTTCCGGTCGTCTTCGATTTCGATCACACTGCGTTTGAAGATCTGTACGGTCATGTCTACACCTCATTCCGCCGCATGCGTGAAGAGATGCGTGGCGTAACCCTCTCGAAAGACGATTTCGTTCGATTCGATCAGATCAAAAAACTGTTCGATCTCAAGCCGGAATTCGAAAAGAGCCTAGCGCACAAAGTTTCAGACCAAGTTTTCGAGTGGCTTGTTGAAAATCGTTTCAGCCCACGTATCGAAGGCATGGTCATGCAGACGCTCGATCGCTGGGCGGACCGCAAAGTCGCTGAAGGCGTCGATAAACTCGTCGCTGAAGGGCGCCGCGAAGTCGTGATCCGCGAGGTCACGCGCGGCGGTCGAGGTCGCGAAGCGATGATTCCGGCGCGTGAACTTTTGGATCGTCAGCGCGAAGAAGATTTCCCGGTGATTCGTGTTCCGATCTCGAAGGCACACACATCGACGGACCAGCGTTTGTTTGAAGAGTTCGTTCACGGCCTCGTTTCCGCGAACGTGACTTTAAACCGTCAGGAAACTGAAACTCGCCGCGGTAAGGCGCGTGAAGAAGTTCTG
>CAJYOV010000556.1 GCA_913776405.1 Pseudobdellovibrionaceae bacterium | reverse complement strand
GGCTTTACACCCATCGATGAGCAACCTGACGCGAGCGTCAGAATGGAAGTTACCAAAACAAAAAGCCCGAGTCGTAAGATGAATGAGGAACTCATTTTGAAACTCATTTCTTCAACGCCTCACGAATTTGATCTTCGTAACCTTTGATCTTCTCTTTTGTAAAACCAATGTGTTTATGAATGATCTTGCCCTCTTTGTCGAAGATCACAGCATAAGGCATGCCTTCGACGCCGTACTTTTCGGCCGATTCACCTTTAGAATCGTAGACGATCTTAAACTTCGCCGGGATCGCCTTTAGGAACTTATCAGCGTCCGCCTTTTCTTTATCCAGGTTAACCCCAAGAACGACGAAGTCTTTCGAGCCGAATTTCGATTCTAAGCCATTCAACCAAGGAAACGAGTCTTTGCATGGCTCACACCAAGACGCCCAGAAGTCGACGTAAACGACTTTGCCCTTGTAGGCTGAAAGATCGATGGATTCGGCGTTTGAGACAGAACTGACGAGGAAACAAGCGAGCAAGACCAAAGACGTGAACATCTTAGCGCTGAGCGACTTCATACCAATGCACCTCGAACCGCTAGCGGCTCCAAGAGTTAATGATCTTAGACTAGAACAAACAAATAAATATGATAGGCCTACTGCGCTGCCATAAGCCCGTGATTTAAACGTAATGTCGCTAGCAAGCTTGCAGATCATCCGCCGGTCACCGAACCTATTAGGAGTTCAGCTAGTTTAAGCTATGAAAAGGAAGGACTCTTTATGAAACTCTTCGCACTCTCTCTTGTTGCCACGTTGTCGTTTTCATCGTTCGCTTTTGCAGAAGAAGTGCCAAAGTCAGGTGCTGACACCGCGGTCAACGCAATGACCGGTAAAGACAAAAAAGCCGTGAAGAAGAAGGGTGAGACTTGCGCTTCGTGCGGCAAGAAGAAGTCGGAGTGCAACTGTAAGCACGATCACGCCGAAGGCGAGCACGCTGAAGGCCACGAAGGTCACGCGCACTAACAAATAGTCTCTCTACTCTGCACGCGATCAGGTTTTTAAAAACTTTCGCGTGCGTTTAAACCTCCCTTGTTTCGCCATTTTACAATCTGTGTCTGTGGTTGATGAGTTGCTCGCACAACTGATCTCCATGAAAGCCAAACTCCCCTACGTCGCATTACTCTCTTTGTAAGCGCAAAACTCTTCTTGCGCAGAACTCAAAAGCAAAGGGAGATCGCAATGCCTACCACGACAAAAAAGAAAAAAGCCAAATCGAAAAAAGGCTCTTGTTGGAAGGGTTACGAGCGCGTCCCTGGAAAAAAGCCGGGCTCTAAAGGTTCTTGCCGCAAAAAGAAATAAGCGTCGGGATCATAAAAGGAGATATGCAATGGTTCAGTACCCCGTCTTAGTGAAAAGCAGCGCTCAAGGAAATGCCGATCCACAAGAAACCTGGACGTCAACCGGTGGCTCTTTTGGGCCTCTCGAAATCTCAATTCCGCGCGAGTTTGATGGGCCTAATACATCTTACTCGCCCGAAGATCTTTTCGCGATGGCACTTGTAAATTGCTACACGGCGACCTTCAAAGTGATCGCCGACAAGAGTCGGCTCGACTACGAGGCTATTGAAGGAACGTGCGCAATCACGATCGACCGTGACCGCACCGATCAAGGAACAGTTAGAATCGTAGATGCAGCCTTCAAATTCACACTTAAAGGCGCCGCTGACGAGGCAAAAGCAAAACGCCTAATGGAACAAGTCTCTCGCAGTTGCATCTTGATCAACTCGATCCGCGCGAAGACAACATTTGAGTTCGCTATCGAGGGGCAAGGCTCTCACTAGATTCAGTCGAAAACTTTCGTGCGAGTTCGATAAGTCTTTCAAAGTCCGGCGGCTTCGGAACCGAAGCCGCGATCTCGCCCTGAAGTTCGCCGCGACCCGCAGAGACGACCACGATTGGGATGTGGCTAAAATCTTTGAACTCAGGCGAGCGCTGAAGCTTCAGAATGAACGACTGCCCATCTAGAACGGGCATCATGATATCCAGACTGATCAGGATCGGTTTTACGACCGAGTTCCGAAGACGCTGAAGTGCTTCTTCACCGTTTGAGGCTTCTAGAACGCTAAAGCCCTCGCTGCGAAAAAGTTCACATAAGATTTCTCGAATCTCGTTCTCGTCTTCGACGACCAAAATCAAGCCGTTCATTCAGGCTGCCTCCTGAGAGGTAAGGTCACGATGAAGCTCGAACCTTGACCGGGAGCGCTTCGAACCTCGATTGAACCCAAGTGTGCATCAACGACTTCTTTCACGAGGAAGAGGCCGAGCCCCAGGCCCGCAACTTCGTTTTTAGAAACGGCCCGCTCGAATTTCTTAAAAATTCGCTCTAGATCTTTTGGCTGGATTCCAATTCCGGTGTCGGCGACAGTCAGTATTGCACAGTCATCGCGGCTCGACAACGTCACGTCGATCGGCTGCCCGGCCCCGTACTTCGAAGCGTTCGACAGGAGATTTGAGAAAACTTGATGTATTCGGATGAGATCTATCTCTGCCGGAATTTCATTTTCAATTTTGAGGCGAATCTCTTGCTTCGATGATTGCGCAAGAAACATATCAACCGTGTCGCGCAGGCACTCGCTCAAGTTATGCGTCTCGAACTTGTAGTCTAATTTCCCACGAGACATCATCGATGCATCGAGCACGCGGTCAATCAAGCCCGTGAGTTTCTGGACTGATTTCATCTGTTGAGACAAAGATTTCTGAACAACGTTTACATCTACGAAGTTTGAATCGAGACGTCGCAATTCTCGCTGACGAAGTTCAACTTGCAACTTCAAGGACGTGAGAGGCGTTTTCAGTTCGTGACTCGCGAGAGAGAGAAACTGGTCTCTGGTATCAATTGCTCGTTCGAGTTCAAACTGAGTCTGCTTGAGATCTGAAATATCGAAGACCGTGTTCAGAATTTCGATGACTTGGCCAGTTGAGTCTCGCTGAATGAAACCACTGCAAATCACCCAAACCGGCTGGCCTTTACTTGATTTGTAGCAGCGCTCTTCGCGCCAACCGCTCGCTCCGCTCGAGAGTAGATCTACGTGTCTTTCCGACCAGGCTGAAGATGCGCGCTCTTCGAGAAGGTCGAACAGTGTCATGTTTGAAAGTTCGGCGCATGTATAGCCAAAGACCTGCGCAAACCGCTCATTTACGCGAACGTAACGCCCGGTCTGTGGATCGATTTGCGAAGCTCCACTGCCCGAGAGGTCGAAGACTGCTTGCAGTCTTTCTGAGTGACGTTTGCGCTCGGTGATGTCGCTTACGACGCCTGCGAGTTTCGAGACTTTTTTTGTAACGGGATCAAAAGTGCATCGTCCGCGAGAGAGCACCCATCGCTCGGTCCTCGCGTGAGGATATATACGGTATTCACACTCGTAGATG
>CAJYOV010000555.1 GCA_913776405.1 Pseudobdellovibrionaceae bacterium | reverse complement strand
TTTACGTCTGCCATATAGTCCTCGTTGTCGGCGCTTGCGAATCGTTCGCTGAGAGAGCCGGAAAAAATTTAAAAACTCAGTTTAAAATAATCGTGCGGATGGTGAGAGCGTGGACTTCGCCGGTTTTCAATTCCGCGTCGAAGACATCCATCACGTGACGCTGTTGTTGAATGCGGCTCATGCCTTTAAAGGCCGCTGACGCGATCGCAACCTGCCAGTGGTCTTGGGTGCCTGTCATATCGACGACTTCGACTTGCCCATCCGGGTAAGCTGCTTTCAATCTCTCGGTCATTTGCTCTTTAGTCATGTTGAACGGTCTACCACCTGGAAAACGGCTTCTCAACCAGGATTGCGGGGGCTTAGGGCGTTTGGTAGACTGCAAAACGATGTACCACGTCTTTGCCGATCCAGATCACATTAAGCGCGAGCGCCGAAAGGCTCAAGAGCTGCGGAAATCGCAGTGGTGGCGCAATCAGGTCGGACAGGGGCTCTGCTACCATTGCGGGCAAAAGTTCTCGAAAGAGCTTCTGACGATGGACCACTTGGTCCCGATCGCTCGCGGCGGGAAAAGTACGAAGAACAATTGCGTCGTTTGCTGCAAAGACTGTAACTCGAAAAAGGGCCACCAAATGGGCGTCGAGCAAACGATCGAAGAGATGCGCGCACGCGGCGAACTCAGCCAAGAGTCTGCGGGCTACGGAGATCTCGAAAACGACGACGATTCGACTGGCGACGACGGTAGCTCAGGGCCCGGCCGCTCAAGTCAAGACCGCGGCGGCTCGGATCAAAGCGAATGAGTCTCTTCAAAAAGCTTTTAGGTCGCAAACCGAAATCGCTTCTCTCCGTTGTGGTCGATGGAAAAGACGTACTCTCGATTGATGAGAGAGAACTCCCCATCGAGGCGCGACTCGCTTTTCCGGTGACAGCATCTTCCGAAATCGAATTCGTTGAAGAGTCGGGACGCACGCACACGCATGCTCTTCTAGGCGAAGCTGGCTTCTTTCACCTTTCTCTTCGCGTTTATCCGAACTTCGCGGTTCAGGCCGATGGATTGCTTTCAGCCTCGAAAAATCTCCCGGAGAACGCGCTCGAAAAAGGTGAAGCGCGCGGGCTTAGATTTCAGCCGTTCTTTATCCAGAAAAAGGGGCAGAAGCCACCGGATCTTAGGGGCAAAGGGCTTTTCGCCCGAGGTCTTCATTACAACGGGATCGTAACGCCTTCGAAGATCGTGCTTTCAGCCATCTGCGATGAGTGTGAAAAGGCATTTCAGTTTACGTCGTTTCACTCGGGCTTTAGTGACGTTGCGTATTTCTATTCGTCCTCAGGTAAGCACACGCTTGCGGTCAGTCTGCAAGAGCCCGGTGCGCCATCGGCGCTCGCGAAACCAGACGATGAGGCCCTTCAACTTTTGGAGCGGAAATTGCCGTCGGCACCCGATGCATCCAAGTACTCCTACTTAAATCCATTTCGGTGTCCGCATTGTCGAGCGGCTTACATCGACTTTGAGACTTACCCTGAGATGCGAGCGAGCGAATACTATGCAAACGTTCACATCGGTCAGCGTCTGCAGCAGTTCTAATCTCGCTCGCAAAAAAGAGTGCTTCTAAAATAAAAAAAGCCCCGCGATGAAGCGAGGCTTTTTGATTTTTGAAGACGGTCTTCGCGAAATGATCGCTTACATCACGTCGATCAATTCAACCTCGAACATCAAAGACGCGTTCGGCGGAATAACCGCGCCAGCGCCTCGCGCGCCGTAACCCATTTCAGACGGAATGATGAGTTTACGTTTGCCGCCGACTTTCATGTTCTCGAAACCTTCATCCCAACCTTTGATGACTTCGCCGCCACCGAGTTTGAAAGAGAACGGTTCTTTACCGAGAGAGGAGTCGAACTGTTTTCCACGGCCCATTGGCGCTGTAGGATCATAGAGCCAACCTGTGTAGTTCACCTTGATCGTTTTGCCTTTTTCGGCGATTTTGCCTGCGCCTGGAATCGTGTCTTGCACGATGAGCTTCTTCACTTCTTTCGGCATGTCGGCTTTCGCAGGGGCCGCAGCTGGCTTTGCCGTCTCTGCTTTTTTCTTTTCAGTTTTGGCTGCGGGCTTCACCGCTTCTTTTGCGGCAGGTGCTCCAGCTGGCTTCGCCTCCTCTGCATTTGCGACGGCGATTGCGAGCAAGCTTGCGAAGATCAAACAGAGTTTAACCATCATGACGACGATGTCCTTCCGACCAAAAAGGTCTAGTGCTGTACCTCGGATGCTAGACCGAATTTGTAGATCTCTGCAAGATTGAGCTTCAAACGCGCTGTTTGCCCGAAGTGTGAGCAGGGTGTGGCGTGGCGCCCCATCGGTTCGGATTCCTCGAACTCTGCTGAATTCAGTGACAAAAAGTCTGCGGCACAGCGCATCTTTCGCTTACTGTTTTG
>CAJYOV010000554.1 GCA_913776405.1 Pseudobdellovibrionaceae bacterium | reverse complement strand
CATCGGCGAAACCGCTGAAATTGGGAACGACTGCATCATCTTCCACGGTGTCACCCTTGGCGGCGTGAAGTTCGATCCCGTGAAACGCCATCCAACTGTAGGCAATCGTGTCTTGATCGGCGCGGGCGCCAAAGTTTTGGGCCCGATTCTTCTCGGTGATGATTCTCGCGTCGGCGCAAACGCTGTTGTCACTCGCGCCGTCGAACCGGGACAAACTGTCGTCGGAAATCCAGCTCGCCCGCTGTAGCCTGAAACACGTCGCGACTAGATTCGTTGCCTCGTGAAGCAAAGTCAGATTTTTGTTGCTCAGTCGATCACATCTTCTCTCCCGTACTTTTCGATTTCGGGCGGTATTGTTAGGCTCTCTTTCAGAATAGGGGAGCATGACATGCTGAAAACTTTGATCTCGGGCGTAAAATTCGTAGCGACGGTAGCAACTGTTGCAGTCACTCTTTCAATCGGTGCACAAGCGCAAGCGGCGACAAGTGAACCAAGCGGACCTTTCGGCATCGGTCTGATCTTAGGTGAACCGACAGGTGTAACGATTAAGTACGATTACTCCGCGACTCAAGCGATCGATGCAGGCCTTTCGTTCCGCTTCGACCGTTACGTGATGCTCTACGGTGACTGGCACTACAAATTCGCAGGCGCGTTCGGTGATCGCAACTTCCTGAACCAGCTCACGCCTTACGTCGGAGTTGGCGCCGTCGCACTCTTCGTGAACGACCGCGACTACCACTACTTCAGCGATGACTGGGACGACGACTTCGCTCTCGGTATTCGTATTCCACTCGGAATCGAATGGCGCACACCGCGCGTTCCACTCGGCGTCTTCGCTGAAGTCGTTCCGGGCATGGCCGTCATTCCAGGCACCGACGGCTTCGTTCAAGGCGGCGTCGGCGTTCGTTACTTCTTCCAGTAATTTTATTTACGGCGGCCAGGGGTAAACTTGCGGCCGCCGTTCGGCTTTGAACGCTCCGCTGCGGGAGCTCCTAGAGCGCCGCTGGCACTCGGATAAAGCGCAAGAATGAACTCTGCTTTTCGTTCGCCCATGATTTTGGGTAGATCGCTTGCGCGCGCTTCAACGACCGTCTCGGTGCTTTGAGTGAAATCGCAGCCGATAAGAACGCGACGTTCAGGGAATTTGTCAGCGAGCTCGGTCAGAAGGCGGCCCATTCTGTAGGGCGTGTCCATCAAGATGACCGGGCGGCGTTCGCGTGCGAGTTCATTGAGTGCGTTTGCGCGCTCTTCACGTTCGGCTGGAAGAAAGCCGCGAAATAAAAACTGACGCATGTCGCTTCCAGAAACAGAAAGTAGACACATCAAACTCGATGCGCCCGGTAACGGTGTCGACTGAAGACCCATCGAGCGGCACGCGGCGACAAGTCGTGCACCGGATCGCAAAAGCCGGGTGTGCCACAATCCGTTACGAGAGCGACCTTCTGCGTTCGGCAGAGGCCAGCGAGTTCACGAACATCTTCATCTTTCGAGTGTTCATTCAGAAGCTCTAAACGTTTGCCTTCAATACCAAGCGCTTTCAGAAGCTTTGAGACTTCTTTGCGTTCTTCGCCCACTACGATGTCAGCCTCGCGCAGCGCTTCGATTGCGCGCAAAGTGATATCGCCAGCATGTCCGAGAGGAGTCGCAATCAGTTGAAGAGCCATGCCTCAAACTACCGCTTTCACGTGCTTGCGTCGACAATTCTCCGCAGCAACTGCATGAAGAAGGGTCGACGGATCTGCGGGGAGCCGCTACGCTTAAGAGCTATGATTAAGCCGTGGCGTAGCCTCTCATCCAAAGAGCTTTTTAAAACGACGTTCTTCCGATTCCGCTCGGATCAATGCGAACTTCCAGACGGCCGCGTGATGCCGAATTATTACGTCATGGAATTTCCGGATTGGGTGAACATCGTACCGGTGACGGAAGACAACAAGATCATCCTCGTTGAGCAGTATCGACACGCAAACGGCGAGATCACGCTCGAGTTTCCAGGTGGCTCAACGGACCCGCGCTTGAAAGAAGATCCGGCGAAAGGTGCCTTGCGCGAACTTTTGGAAGAAACCGGCTACGTACCCGATGAAGTTCGTTTGATTGGCGTGCAGGCGCCGAATCCCGCTATGCAAAACAACAAGATGCACACGTTCATCGGCCTCGGCTGCAAGAAGCTTCACGAACCGAAGCTGGATCCATTCGAAGATATTCGCGTCGTAGCGCTGGCGATTCCGGACGTGATCGACAAAGTTCTTTCGGGTGAAATCAATCACTCGGTTGTCGTTGCCTCGCTCCTCTACGCGCTTCCGATGTTAGGCTTTCACTTGCCTCGCGCTAAGACTTCGGCGTCTGAAATTCGCTAGCGAATTCGTCTTTGTCGACCTCGAAGTGCGTGATGCGATCTAAAGTATCGGCCACCTCTTCGCGGCCTGAATGGCAGCTATCGATGTAGACCAAGCCGATCTCTGGTAGCTCGGCAGCCGTGAGATTGAGGTTCACAGGTTCATTCTCGAAGAGCCAAATTTTTTTATAGCGGCCCACAAGGGCTTTCATGACGTCAACTTTGAAGCGTGCATCGTCCATTCGCGCGTCAGGCTTAAGGACCACTTCGACCCCAGAGCCGTCAGTGGGGAAGCCCTGTTCTTTCAGAACTCGAATGGTGCCCTCCATCATGCGAGGAACGTCGCGGCCCGTTAAGTACATGATCTCAGATCCGCGGCGCTGAAGCTCGAGCACGAACTCACGTGCGCCAGGAAGTGGTTCGTCGTGGTGGAGATAATCTCCGCTGAAAAAGCAGGCAGCCCAAAACTGGTGGAGATCGCGATAGAAAGCAGGGCTTTGGTACTCCGAGATTCCGACTCGTGCGAGGCCTTCTTTCAAGCCCCAGTCCGTCGACTTTATCGGGAGATTGGATAAAGCTGCGCATTCTCGGGGGTATAGCTTCTTCCATCTCGGATCCATACCGAAGGCTTCAACGATTCGAACCATTCTCAACGTGAGATCGAAGAGTGTTGAGTCGAGATCGAAGATTGCGAGAAACCGCTCGTTTGTCAGATTTGTGTCAGTGGCTTCCTTGAGAATGCGTCGAAGAATGCTCATAGACCGTCAGTCTAACAGAGAGTGCTAACAGACAATTTCATTTTCTCGAGAGCGAGAACCATGACAGAGGCCTCTGAGGCCAAATCGCCACCGAAAACAGCGTGGGGAAGGGGATTCAGCTTGGCAACCCTCTTGCAATTCCCCCCGAGAAAAAAGGCGTCTGTCAATTTTGACTCCGGTCTGACTCCGGTTTGACTCTTGAAGGGTCAGTCGATAACAAGATGCCAAACATAGTTGGGGGTTCTTCCATGCAGCTTCTCGTTGTAGCGATGTTACTAACGTACATTATCACGCTGTACTTCAAGCGTAACCCTCTGAAGCACTCGGGCCGCTTCATGTGGAAGCGATTCCTCTCTTGGTTCCCACTTGGCATGACATACGCGTTCATGTACATGGCTCGCTACAACCTCGATACTCTTGCAACAAACGAAGTCATTACGAAGGCGCAAAAATCTCAGATCTCGAGCGCCGGTTTCTTTGTCTATGCAGCCGCTCTTTTCGTTACAGGGCCTTTCGTCGATCGCATCGGCGGTAAAAAGGGCATGATCATGGCCGCTCTTGGCGCCGCGATCTTCAACGTGTTGATGGGTTGGGTTCTTTATCTAAACCTTCACGGCACAGATCTGAATCTCGTTCTTCTTCTTACGATCTTCTACTCGATGAACATGTTCTTCCAATCGTTCGGCGCGATCTCGACGATCAAGGTGAAGTCGTTCTGGTTCCACGTTCGCGAGCGCGGCACATTCGGCGCGATCTTCGGTACGTTGATCTCTCTCGGTGTTTACTTCGCATTCGACTGGTCAGAAGCCATTGCCCGCGCCGTAAACGTAAAGTTCATGGGCGAGCACACAGCCTTTGCGACACTTCTCCAATCAACATTCGGCTTAGACGGCTCATCTGTTTCAGCGTTCTGGTTGATCTTCTTCATCCCAGCAGGTCTCTTGGTCGCTTGGGCGTTGATCGATCTCATCTTGATCAAAGATTCGCCGGACGAAGCTGGCTTCGGTAAATTTGAAACTTACGATGCGTCAGCTCACCAATCGGCAACAGTCGATTCTTGGTGGACGACGATCAAATCTGTTTTCACAAACCGCGTTCTCATCATGATCGGTGTCATCGAATTCACGTCGGGCATCCTTCGTGACGGCGTTATGAAGTGGTACCGTCTCTTCGCAAAAGACACGGGCATGGGTGTTGAGAACATCATGACGAACTGGGGTCTCTGGGCCGCAGTTACAGGAATCGTCGGTTCTTTCCTTGCGGGCTATTGCTCGGACAAATTCTTCCAATCGCGTCGCGCGCCGGTTGCGGGTATCGCTCAAGCGTCGATGGTTGTTGCTCTCATCGTCATGCTCTTCGGTATCAATAACAGCCCACTCATGGTCGGCGCGGGCGCGCTCGTCATGATGATGTCAGTCATCGCCGTTCACTCGATCATGTCGGGGACAGCGACAGCAGACTTCGGAGGTCGCAAAGGTGCTGCAACAGCGACAGGTGTTGCCGACGGCTTCTCGAAGCTCGGCTCATCTTTCCAAGAAATCGTTCTCGGCCTCATCCTCGTCGGAAAAGACGCGTGGGTGTACTGGCCAGGCTTCCTTCTTCCATTCTGCGTTCTCGGCCTCTACTTCGCCTTCAAGCTCTGGACCGAAGTTCCAGAAGCCACACGCAAGTACATCAAAGAAGTCGAAAAATTTAACGACGTCGTCGACCCGAAAAAAAAGGGCCGCGTCCTCGGCAAAACCGTCACCGAATAACCGGAGCGGAAGGCGGAAGGTGCCAGGCTCCTTTTTGAAGACCACCGCGTCAATCATCACTTGAAGTGACGTCGGTAGTAGAAGCCCTCGGAGAGCCCGGGGGCTTTTTTTATTTCCGAACTCGCGTTCTAACCCGCCCTCTTCATTTCTTATTTTTGAACTTCGTTTGCACACTCTCAAGAATGGCGTCTTGTTGGGTGTCGGTCAGAGTAGGCGCTTTCGTTTTCTTCGCTGCTGCCGCAATTGAATCGAGAACGGATGCGAGTCGCAAACCCGCTTTCACCATTTGAAGTTCAGCAACCATCGCGAATTTGTCCGCATACGCGCGGTCGAGAGTAGCGGGCTTAAGTGGCTTCTCTGACTTAACAGTAACGCCTGGTGCGCTTTCCGTTTCACAATAGCTGCGATGAAACGGCTGTTGACCCTTGGCCACATCCTTCATCTCGTCTGCGGAATCCGGATAGATACCAGACTCGCGAAGCGCCGCACTCTCTTCGAGCCACGCGGCCGTTG
>CAJYOV010000553.1 GCA_913776405.1 Pseudobdellovibrionaceae bacterium | reverse complement strand
GTTTTACCTGCGTCGCTGAGTGGTGTGATGACGGGTTTAATGCTCGCGATCGCACGTGTCGCAGGTGAAACGGCTCCACTTCTTTTTACGTCGTTCTCGAATAACTTCGGATTTCGCGGTCTCGGTCAGCCGACGGCGAGCCTTCCGGTCCAGATCTTTAACTTCGCTACCAGCCACGACGATGTTTGGCGGCAGAAAGCCTGGACAGGCGCTCTCGTTCTCGTCTTGTTCGTTTTTGTTTTGAATCTCTCGACGCGACTCGTGCTCAGTCGCGGTAAATCTTAAGAAGGAGCTACTGGGTGGCGACTCTTCAATTTCAAACTTCGAATGCAGGTGCTTCTGCTGGGACATCCCAGCCGACTCAAACCTCTGAAAAAGAAACGGTTCTTCAAGCGAAGAATCTGAACGCTTACTTCAACGATTTTCACGCCGTGAAAAACGTGAACCTCGAAGTGAAGCGAGGTGAAGTTCATGCCCTCATCGGGCCCTCAGGTTGTGGGAAATCGACATTCATCCGCACGCTCAACCGCCTTCATGAAGAGGTGCCGGGCGCGCGCGTTCAGGGTGAAGTCTGGCTTCAGGGCACCGACATTTACGCACCTGGTTCGGACCCGGTTGCGATTCGCCGCAACATCGGAATGGTGTTTCAGAAGCCAAACCCGTTCCCCGCACTTTCGATCTTCGAGAACGTCGCAGCGGGTCTTCGTCTTGCGGGGTTTCGTCGTCGTTCTATGCTTGAAGAAGTGGTAGAACGCTGCTTAAAGCAGGCCGCTTTGTGGGACGAAGTGAAAGACAAGTTGAAGAAGCCGGGGACAAGTCTCTCAGGCGGTCAACAGCAGCGACTTTGCATCGCACGCGCACTCGCGGTGAACCCACCGGTGATCCTCATGGATGAACCGACGTCAGCGCTGGATCCGATTTCGACTGCGAAAATCGAAGAGCTTGTCGTGAAGCTGAAAAACGACGTGACGGTGCTAATCGTGACACATAACATGCAGCAAGCGGCGCGGATCTCGAATCAGACAGCCTTCTTCCTCACGGGAGAACTCGTCGAGAACGGCCCGACGAACCGCATTTTCACGAAGCCGAAAGACGCTCGAACAGAGCAATACATTACCGGTCGTTTCGGCTGATCGCGGAAATATCAGACGAAATCGAAAGAAACTGGGAAACGATGGAACGTAGATTTGAAGGCGAACTCCAAGATCTAAAAAGCCGCATCCTCGAAATGGGCGGTTACGTTGAGCAAGCCGTCGAGATTGCGACTCAAGCTCTTGAAGAGCGAAACGCGGCAAAGCTCGCAAGCGTTCATCCGCTTGAGCGCAAGATCAATCACGCCCACGTTGTGATCGATAACGCCTGCGTCGAAATTCTCGCACGTCAGAGCCCGTTCGCTGCAGATCTTCGTCTCATCATCGCGATCATCAAGATCAACACGGATCTTGAGCGCATGGGCGATCAGGCCGTGAACATTTCCTACAACGCTGAGCACTACCTCGCTGATCGAAAAATCGACATGGCGCAAGACCTCACACAGATGGGTCAAGCCGTTCGCGTGATGGTTCGTAAGTCGCTCGACGCGTTCATGCGACAAGATATTGTTTTGGCGCAACAAGTTCTTGAATCTGACGATGAAGTCGATGCATTCAAAAACAAGATGTTTCAAGGTTTGCTTCCATTCATGAAGCAGGAGCCGCAATCGATCGAGTCCGCATTGGACTTGATTCTGATTGCACGAAACCTCGAGCGCATGGGCGACCATGCAACCAATATCGCGGAAGACGTGATCTTCGCTTGCACCGGCGAAGACGTTCGCCATGGTGGCCAGGGCCGCGAGTAAAAGCTGACGGAAGGTCAAAGAATGATGTCTAGCTCCAGTACGCCAGTTTTAGCATCGAACAAAAGCGGTGACACAGGTCTTGAGTTGGGGCGTGTTCTAGTCGTCGAAGACGAATCAGAAATCCGAGACTTGATCGTTCTGCATCTGAAGCGCTCGGGCCTCGAAGTCGACGCGGTCTCTTCCGCCGAAGACGCCTTTTCAAAAATCGAATCTCAAACTTACAGTTTACTCGCACTCGACTGGATGCTCCCGGGCGCAAGCGGCGTCGACATCACAAAACGCGTACGAGCCGAAGCGGACCGCAACGATCTTGCGATCTTAATGGTCACGGCGCGCGCGGAAGCAGCCGACATCGTGGAAGGTCTCGATGCAGGCGCTGATGACTACTTGACG
This sequence comes from Pseudobdellovibrionaceae bacterium, assembly GCA_913776405.1. GTDB lineage: Bacteria > Bdellovibrionota > Bdellovibrionia > Bdellovibrionales > JAMPXM01 > CAJYOV01. The sequence continues at coordinate 825 of CAJYOV010000553.1, read as the reverse complement.
AAGCCATTCGAGCCGCAAGTTCTGATCGCACGCGTGCGAGCGCTCCTTCGCCGAAATCGCCGCTCGCCTTCAGGCGACACGAGCGACGCAAAAAAAGCCGGCGAGTCGGAGTTCGTGCAAGTTGGCGGTCTCACGCTCGACGCAGGCACCTACGAAGTGAAGTGCTGCGGCGAACCGCTTCAATTGACTCCGTCTGAATTCAAACTGCTGCAAACGCTAGCGCAAAATCGCGGTCGTGTCTTGACTCGCGAAAGTTTGATTGAGCACGTGCAAGGCGAAGGTGTGTCTGTCGTTGGCCGCACCGTAGACACTCACGTGTTTGGCCTGCGGAAGAAGTTGGGCGACTGTGCCGACATCATCGAAACGGTTCGCGGTATCGGTTACCGCGTGAAAGCAGGCGATTGAGATGGTAAAGCCGCGCCGCTATTTTCCATGGAGACTTGCGCGGCAAGTATTTTTCAGTCACTTCCTGTTTGTGGTCGTAACTCTTGTCCTGACGGGCTTCTCGTTACGCTACTTCTTGTACACGGAACTGCTTCGCTCAAACGACGTGCACGCGACGCTAAGCCGATTCGATAGTTATCTCACGTCGCTTTTTCTGACCGTCTTGTTCTTTGCCGCGATCTACTTGGCGCTGACGAGCCGCGCCTACGCGAGACCTCTTGGCCGTATGATCCAACGCGCGCGAGAACTTCGCCGCATGAATGCCGAAATCCCGACGGACGATCTCGATCCCGAAGAACTCCAAGAAGAGCCGGGTGAGTGGACCGATCTTGAGCGGGCGCTAAACCGTATCCACCGCGATCTTCGCTCTCGAACGGAAGA
>CAJYOV010000552.1 GCA_913776405.1 Pseudobdellovibrionaceae bacterium | reverse complement strand
CAAGAAGTAATTTTCGTGGCGCGTAGGCCTAACGGGGTCGACGCGCTTAGAATCTCGTGGCAGGCTTGAGAGCATGACTCAATCGGGCCACCACGACATTTTCTCCAAAGACGAACGCCTTCATTGGATGCGCAATCCAGACGTGCGCCCGTATGTTTTCGTGCGCCCTGAGAATCGAATCGATCAGCCGGGCCAGCTCCACGCAGGCCTCGATTGGTTTCCTCACGAAGTTCTTTATAAAAATCCACTCCAGATGGACGAAGTCAGTTTCGCCGACCGGATTCTCACGCTCGAAGCGAAGGCGTTTGGGCCAAGTGGGATGGCGATGCCCCGCTGGGTTTTCTACGACTGCGCGATCGTCCCGGGTTTTGTTGCTGGCTTTGCGCATAGAACGGCGACGCTGCCGAAAGCTTTGCGAAACGTTCTGACGATCGAAGAGGGCGATGAGTGGACGCCGCTTTCGCTCTTCATCATCATTCCGACCATGTCAAAAAAAGGGGAGTGGGTCGCGCACAACTTGTGCTCGGTCAATTCGCTCCTGGATAAACAAGATCAGTTTTACGGCATCGGCTACCTCTCGAAAGCGTTTGGTCTTTGGTATGCGAACGTGCGGACTTGCTGCGGCATGACTCAGTGGGGCTCGCCGGCTGTGCGTCTTCACGCTCACTATGGTGATTTCGAGGTGCTCACGGCGTACACGCCGGTCCATTCTTATTCGCGAACTCTGACGTACCGCGTGAACATCGATACGTCGTGTTGGGGCACGTTCTTCACCAAAAAGCTGAAAGAAGGCTTCGAGCTCAATCATCGACCGGCGGGCTTCAGTGTCGATCCGAAGAGCGATCAGAGTCTCAAAGACTTCCAGAGGCGACTTGAGCGCGGTGAGGGGCCGTACTTCATCGATGGCAACGAGACGATTCAAAAAGGTCTCAAGGACCCGCTAACAATTTATCTCGGAACGTGACGCGCCCCGGGGCTCTCGGCTTTTTTTCTCAGAAAAGGCTTTTGGTCCTGACAGTGGTTTGGGTCTACTTTTCGTCCTTCAAATAGGCTATATTTAAAGGACTGACCTCTTTAAAGTTTCCAATCGAATCTCGAAGGGTCGTTGTCGATGTTTAAAGCGTCTGCTTTCTCAGCAGTCGCCCCTTAGAAGGACCAAGCACTTGTCAGACGCACAAAATCTTACTGAACTCCCAGCGGTCGCTCGAAACGTAAACCTCCCGTGCAAGAAGTGCGGCGTCGATCGTTTCTTCGTTGTTGTTGCTCACACGACGCCAACGAGTGCGAAAGTGAAGTGCGAAGTGTGTGGCGCTTCGAAGACGTTCAAGCTCGCGAAGCCTGAATCGGCAGCAAAGAAAAAGAAAGTTGGAACGGGCACGAAAAAAGTTTCGAAGACCCGCGGTCCAGATCCCGCTCAAGTTTGGGAAGAACTCAAAACTCAAATCGGTACAGACGCTCTTCTCCCATACAGCATGAAGACGCAGTTCAAGCTCGCAAACGCGATCAACCATCCGAAGTTCGGTATTGGTTTCGTTACGAATGCAAGCCACGATCGCGTTGACGTAGCCTTCGCCGAAGGCACACGCGCTCTCGTCCACAACCGTCCGTAAGAAAATTAGGCAAATCGCGCCAAAGCCTCGACAGCAGCGTAGCTCCGAGTGATGATGGCGCGGTGAAAGTCGATTGGACCCAAGGATTAAATCCGGAACAAAGAGAGGCTGTGCTTCATACGCACGGCCCTTTGCTTATTTTGGCCGGTGCAGGCTCCGGTAAGACAACCGTGTTGGTCTCACGCACGGGTCAGATCCTTCAAGCAGACGGCTGTAAGCCTAACGAAGTCTGCGTCCTTACGTTCACAACGAAAGCTGCGCGCGAACTCAAGCACCGAGTCGGCGCCAAGATTGGCGCAAGCGCCGGCGATATCTGGACAGGCACGTTTCACTCGTTCGGCCTCCAGATGCTTCGCAAGTATCATAAAGCCGCCGGTCTTCCGTCGGGCTTTGGCGTTATCGATCAAGGCGACAGCCAAGAGATCTTAAAAGAACTCGCATCGACAATTAAGAATAGCGCCAAAGAAGGCTTTAAGATCGATAAGATCTTTTCGATCATCAACGACTGGC
>CAJYOV010000551.1 GCA_913776405.1 Pseudobdellovibrionaceae bacterium | reverse complement strand
CAGACATATCGTCACCGTACGCCTGCCCTTTCCAAGAGGCAATACGTTGAAAGTCAAACCGCAGCTTGTGGCTTAACCGCCCTCATTCATCCGTTCTTTTTCAGCGAAATTTGCACGCCAGTAAGCGGCTTCCATCGAACGTTGATTTTTTTTGCTCGCCACGATCTCGAAGAGACCTTGGTTCTCACCCGTTAAGTAAGGCAGGCTCTGCATTGCGATCACGCTCTGAACTTTCGTTGCGCCACGCGCCGCCTGATAGAGGAGGAGCCTGTCGACAAGCGGGTCACCCTTATATTTGAGCAGCGCGCCTCTCATCGCCTTTTCGTAGAGCGGCCCGCTGCCGGAGTCCGAAAGGGCTTTCAAGAGCGCATCACGTTCTTGAAGCGTTGGCTGCGTGTCGGCGACAAGCTCGAGCGCCGCATCTTTGACGTAATCGTCGCCCGTTCTCAGAAAATGTTTTGCGATATCAAACGCTTCTTTTGGAAGTTGAGTAACGCCGAATGCCGTTTGCCATTCGGTTGCAATTTTTTTGAATTCAAGAATCTCTGCGGCCTGCGCCAGTCGTGTCTCGAGGTAATAATCATCAGGACTCTCTTGACTGAAACCTTCACAGTTTTGGGACTTCACACAGCGGTCGAGATACTTCAATCGCGCAGTCGATTGCTTCCACGCTTCCGCGATAGGTCTAGGCTCAAGACCCTTTTTCTCCGACTTCGCCTGCGCAATTTGAGCTTTGGAGAGTTGTGCTTTCGAGAGCGACGGGATGAGACCACTCATACCCGCCTTCTTACCTGAATTCGAGAGCTCGCCCTTCTTGTCGGCTGCGCTCACTCTCTCTGGGTGTGCAGCGACGGCAACGATCAAATAGCAAACGCCGCACATCGCAGCTGCGAGCAAAATCATTTGCGAACGTGTTGTTCGTTTGAGCTTCAGTTTCATCGCTGCAACCTTGTCACTCGAAATCTTATTGATAGAGCTTAATCCACTCAGACACCGTTACCGTCGGAAACGTGTGGCCTGCGTAGATAAAACCTTGAGTTCCGTTCGCGTCGACCTGCAAGTAGAGTTCATTTTCCGTTCCTTGCTTCACAACTTTGTCGACTTTTAAGCGGACACCTTTCGGGAGATTTTTGAGAATCGCTTCTTTTTTCGATCCCGCTACAGGGCGAAGCGCGATGCCGCCTTCTTGAACGATCTCAATGATAGACCCTTCCGTTGGAAGAAGAGGCATTGCTTCTTCGTCGAAGATCGAAGCCGGAACTTCAAGATAAGGGAGTCTTAGCGGCTGGCGTTTTGTTGGGCCCGCGTTTAAGGCGACTCCCTCTTTCGGAGCAGACTTCATGGGTGCTGCAGCGTCAGCCGAGTCTGCCTTCGCTTTTTCTTCTGACCGTTTTTCTTCAGCTTTGATTTCATCGCCCGTACTCGCTGCGACAATCCATTCCGAAGAGTCTTCGTTATTACCGCCGAAAATCCAAACTTCGGCACCTGTGGTTGTTTTCACTTTGTAGTATCGCTCGGTTTTGCCGCCGAGGCGAACGTCGAAATCAAGCACTTGATAAACGCGGCCCGCTTTCGCTCCTCCGAGAGGCGCTCCGCCGACCGAGCGACGAATGACGATCTCTTGCTTAAGAACGATCTTCTGACCAATCGGGAAAAGATTCTGAACCGCTTTCGAGCAGAGCGTCTCGCGATCTTTAATATCGATCGCTTTAACACCTATCGGGAGCGCCTTTAGCTTCACGGGATCGGCGTCCATCACTTCGGGTGAGATTTTCGCAAGGCACGAGAAGATACGCATGTCGCTTGCGCACTGGTAGGTTGTTCCGTCAGACGTCACGCACGTGCGACCGTCTTCAAGAACGAGTGGGCGTGACTTCAGATACTTGGCTCGATTCGCAGGTGTCGCCATCGCGCCGAGATCATCGCCAACCATGAGCGCTTCGATCTTGAGCCCGGTCGGAGCCATATCTTGAGTGACGTACTGAACCCAAGGTTTCGTTTTCAGTTTGTCGTAATAGCCTTCGTCTTTTCCGCGGTGAACCGATTTAGAATCGGTGAAACGGCAAACGGCATCCGGCCCGCCGTTGTAAGCTGAGTAAGCGCCACGCGCACGCGCCTCTAACATCTTGGCTCCGCCCGCTTTGTTGTACGGCGCAAAGCATGGCTTCTCGACAACACGCTTCCACCCGTCGGTGTAGTAAACGTCGAGAGCCGTCACGATGTTGCCAACCAGGTCGAATGAAGAATCAAGCCCGTCTAGTCGAGTTGAGTGATAGCGTTGATTGACTTGCATCATGCCGTGCGAGTTCAAGCGATCACCTGTCATGAGTTTGTAGCGACCGTCTTTCGCGATTCGGTAGTGTGACATGAACGTTTCATGCATCGCGATCGCAAGTGCCGCTTGTTGCCAGGCTTCGATTTCGAGTTCGGATGCGTCGGGCTTTCTCTGTTTGAGGTAGGCCTTTGCAACTTGTTTCACGAGCGAGTTCACTTGCGTGACGTAGTTCTTTACGGAATCTGGATCATCGCTTCGACGGTCGATTGCGAATTTCGGATAGATTAACTGAATGCGCGAGATATCGCCGAATTGGTCCGCATCACACGCACCTTGCCAAGTGCCGATGCCCCCAGAAGACTTATCGGCATTCAAGCAAACGAATGAGTTCTGTTTTGCTTGCGCGGAACTCATCGCCATCGCAATCAAAACACAGATCAGAACTTTTGAACCCACCTGTTTTCTTAAACTCACCGGAACTCCTCCACCGCTCGCCTTTCAGTCTCTTTGAAAGGCTTCGGTAGCCTCATCATGAGCAAGCGATGGGCTCAACTAGATCCGTGTATGAGGAGTTCCAAACAAGCACCTAAGTCGACGTTATCAAAGCGTTTTTCTTTTTTTCAACGTGTCACAGTTCGAGCTCGCGGTGAGGCTCAAGCAAACGACCAAGCATTTATCACAACCTCTCGTGACAAGATTGAGCTTAGAACCTAAGGTTTCTCCCCTATGGCTGCGAAAGAGAAGGCTCCGAACTACACGAAAGACAGTCACGATCTCGTCGAATGGTATCGCGGTGTCCGTCGTGAACTGCCTTGGCGAAAAAATCGAGATCCCTACCGTATCTGGATCTCAGAAGTGATGCTCCAGCAAACAACAGTTCAAGCCGTGATCCCGTATTATGAGCGATTCTTAAAACGGTTTCCCATTCTCGAAACCCTCGCAACGTCGCCTGTCGAAGATGTTTTGGAATATTG
>CAJYOV010000550.1 GCA_913776405.1 Pseudobdellovibrionaceae bacterium | reverse complement strand
CGGGCGTTCGCCTCTTAAAGCTACGGCGTGGGCAACCGCCAAAACCGCGAAGCCCGTCGCGACGCCTGCGTAAATCAAAAAAGGCTGTACTGGGGTCAGACCAACCAGCGCAGCCCCGCTGGTCTCGCCCGCATTCATAAAGGCCATAAATGCTGCGAATTGAGTCGCAGCTTGGTCGCCTTTCGACAACGACATGAGCGTCGGCAAAATCGCGATAAACAAAACGGTCGGCACAAACGCCAGAAGTGTCAGCAAGCCGTACGCGAAGTTGGCCGACGAAAGGTTGAACAGACTCAAGCCCGCAACGATCAGGGCGCCAGCGGCAAGCGAAGTGCCCGCCGACTTGCGCACTTTTAGAAAACGCACAAGTACGGTCGCAAGGTAAGCACCAGCAGTCCCGATCGCGAGCGACATCAGAGCTTGAAAGCTAGAAAGCTCAGCGTCTGAGAAAACGCGTCGATGGAGCAGGTCCGTTGTCAGCGTGATCTTCAAGATTGAGAAAAGAGCGCTTGAGCAAAACGTAAGCGCAAACCACTTGCGGTTCTTCATCGCGAAGACTTGCTTGAACACCTTCGTTCTCGAACTCTCCACGGGCTGACGCTTGAGACGTCGAAAAGAGAGCAGTCTGTCGTTTCCGTTTTCACGTGTGAAAACAATTGAAGCTGTCACTGCGGCCTGAATAAGGATCAGGAGCGCCGACGAACTCGTAAAACCAATTCGCGGTAAGCAGAACGCAAACACAACGCCGCTCACGGCAGACGCAACCGCGAGCCCACTGCGTGCGAAGGCGCCTGTCGCTGAGCTTTCTTCGAGCGGCGTGCGATCAACGATCAGTGCATCACAGGCAATATTGAGAACCGCACTGAAGCAGCTATGCACGAAGAAGGTCCAAGCCAGCATTGAAACTTGAGCCACGGGATTTTGAATTGTGAGAAGCGGCAGAAGCGCTAGATTTGCGCCGGCCGCCGCAAAAAGAATCCACGAGCGTCTACGGCCCATCGCGAACGTATCGAATCGATCAACAAAAGGCGCCGCGAAGACTTGAAGGCACCAAGGCACACCAATCACGGCGAAATAAAAACTCAGTGTCGCAGTCGTTGCACCCGCCGCCGCAAGCGAATTAAAAAGCGCCGTTAATGAAAAGCCAGGCACCAAACCCTGGAGTACAAAGAGACTAAAGAAATACAAATTCCGCGATCGCTTCGAATCGAGAATGAACACCGAGCCTGGCCCCTTGCTTGTTTGATTCTCTCAAGCTCTCACGAGGCACGAGCCTAAGCCTACTGGACCTTTTCCCGTTCGGCTTTACCGAGGTGAATGCGCAGGCCTTTAGGCCCTGAGCGCCCTCCCGCCCCCGTCGACCGTGATTGACTCGGAATTCAAAGCTGACTGAAATCAAGACATGAGCAAGTCAATCGAAACTTCAATCGACATCAACGCGTCACCTGAAGCCGTGTGGCAAGCACTTCAAGAGACGAGTCGTTATCCAGACTGGAACCCGTTCATTCGGTCTCTTCGATGGCGAGCACTACTTCCGCGTCGAATCTTTAAGCACGACAAAAAGCAGGCTCATTCATGGCGAGACGTTCTCCGGCTTTCTCGTGCCTGTGCTCAGCCCATTGCTGAAAGGAAGCGAGCTTGGTTTCATGCGCATGAATCAAGAACTCAAATCACTCGTAGAAAATAGCCGAAGCTCGTGAGCGGAGTCTAATGCCTGAATACGTCTGACCTTGATGATTACAAGCGGCCGCTCGCGGACGTCAGGTTGCTCGGCGTAGCGTCGATACCGCTTCGGGCGTCGCGAATCACTGAAGTGAAGTCGTCCGTTTCAAGATCACCGAAACGCCACCAGGTTAATAGATTAGCGCTTGAATAATAGCCGGCAAATGCCTTCGAGAGATTCGCGAAGCGCCCCGCGTTCGTGATCGCAAGAAGCTCAGAGGGTTGAAGCGCCGAGCGCCAAATCGCAACCTCGTCCATGAAGAAGTTGGCGAAATTCCCAAGATCGGTATTGCTCGCACCTCTTCGCGCACCGATCAGCCAATCGACCGCGACGGTCGAAGTATAACCACCGCCCGACGGCCCAACTGAAACGCCGTCGACATACATTTGGAACGTGTTTGAACCCGAGCTCGCGATGTTCACAATCGATACGTAATGCCAAAGGCCATCTGTGACGACATTCCGACCCGTGTTGATGTAGTAGCCGCCGACATAACCCTCAAACTCGCCGGTGCCCGCGATGCTGATTTGAATATGTCGAAGTCCGCCATTTTGGAGCGCACGAGCGATGATCGTTCCGCTGCTGGTCGGCGAACTCGCCTTCACCCAGGCCGAAATCGTGAAGCTATCGGCTTCGCCCGCAAGATTGAGTGCCGCAGGCTGGCCGATCGTCAAGTATTGAGAGGAACTTCGCTCAAACGCCGCATAGGTCGCCGTCGGAGAAAATGGAGGCACCACGGGTGGGCCTCGCAATTCGATTTTGCCGCAGCTAAAAGACGCTACGGCACTTAGTAAAAGAAGGAAGCGATTCATCTGACTCCTAGTCGAACAGGCTACACGAAAGAACGCGCCGCCAAGAGTTCACGCACCTACCTAAGTCGCGCGAAAGCCGATATTCTGTACGTTGAAGTCCGTTGGCGTCCAGAAGTCTGGCTCGATTGTCGCAGTTAGCTTTCCCTAATTGTTAATCACGAACTAATTCAATTAGGAGCCAAAATATGAAACTTTTCTTCGCATTCGCAGCGCTTTTCGTCGCTGGTAACGCTTTCGCTGGCGAGGTCTGCATGGATCTAGAAAAGCCCATCGCATGCTCATGCACAGAGTACCGGTCTTACGGACGCGGTGATGAAGATCCAGCACCCGACTTTACTCTGACGATGAAATTCATGACGGCGTCAGGTAAGATCGTAAGCAAGA
>CAJYOV010000549.1 GCA_913776405.1 Pseudobdellovibrionaceae bacterium | reverse complement strand
GTCATGGCCGAACATCGGAGCGTAGCCAAACAACGTGTTTGTTTGCGGGAACATGCCAAGAACCGCCAAGATACCCATGAACGCAAAAACGAAGCGCGAGTACGCGATCGATTTTGGAAGGCTTGTAGCGCGAGCTTGCGATGCCGCAATCCCGAGCAGACCGACAACGATCAAAACAACTTTGTTCACGATATTCCAAGTGAACAAACCTAGGAACATGCCGTAGCTAGATTCGACATTCAAAAGCGGAAGGCCTTCTGCTGGAATTGTCGAAAGGTTTGGGATCAAGGCTACAATGCCGAGAGCCAACATTAAAATACCGCCAATGAGTGCAAAACGTCTTGGATGCATAAGAACTCCTTCTTGCTCCGACGGCGTCGGAAATTTATGTCGGCGAAACGCCGACTTCATTTTTCTAAACTACGGGGTTTTAAGCGCCAGATGGTGAGTGACAGGTGTTAATGCAGTTTCAGCCTCGACAAACTTGAGTCAAGGCGCCACCAAACTGAGACGGCAAGGTCTAGAAACAAAACTCAACCTGCGGTAAAACAGGTCAACGAGCGAGATGAGCCATCTGACGACATATAAACTGAGACCTTACCAACAAGAAGCCGTTCAGGCGACGCTCGCGCATTTTCGCAAATCGCGCTCGCCAGCCGTTGTCGTTTTGCCGACCGGCGCCGGCAAAAGTTTGGTCATTGCCGAACTCGCACGTGTTGCGAGAGGTAGAGTCCTCGTTCTCGCACACGTCAAAGAACTCGTTGAGCAGAACCACGCGAAGTACGTGAGTTTCGGACTATCTGCCGGAATTTATTCGGCTGGTCTCGATCGTAAAGAGCGCGATCAGAAAACGATCTTCGGCAGCATTCAATCTGTTGCTCGTGCGCCAGACTCTTTTTTTGAGAACTTCTCCTTACTTGTGATCGATGAGTGCCACCGTGTCTCGATGGAAGGCGAAACGCAATACTTCCAAGTGATCTCGAAGCTTCGCGCGATCAATCCCGAGATCTGTATTTTAGGCCTTACGGCTACGCCCTATCGCCTTGGTTACGGTTGGATCTACGAAGACAACATTCACAAAAAAGTGCGCCAGACCGGTCAAGAGCGATTCTTCAAACGCTGCATCTACGACTTGTCGACACGCTTCATGATTAAAAACAAATACCTGACGCCGCCGATTAAAATCGATTCGCCGGTTGCGTGCTACGACTTCTCAAGCTTGAAGTTAAACGGCACGCAGTTTGTCCAATCGCAAATCGAAGCCCTTCTCAAAGATCAGAAGCGGATTACGCCTGTCATTATTCAAAATATCGTCGACATGTCGAAAGACCGCCAAGGCGTGATGATCTTTACGTCGTCGGTCGCGCACGCGAAAGAGATTCTTCAGAGCTTGCCAAAGGACATCTCAGCCCTCGTCGTTGGAGATACCGAAACGGAAGAACGAGATCGGATTATTAGCGAGTTCAAGCAGCGAAAACTGAAATTTCTCGTGAACGTTTCAGTTTTGACGACGGGTTTCGATGCCCCTCACGTGGATGTGATCGCCGTCTTGCGACCGACCGAATCGGCGAGTCTTTACCAACAGATCATTGGTCGCGGTTTGCGTTTGAGCCCCGATAAAACGGATTGCTTAATTTTAGATTACACCGGCCAAGGTCACGATCTTTTCTCACCCGATATTGAGTCTGGCCGCCCCTCGACTGAGTCTGTCTTGGTTGACGTGACTTGCCCGGTTTGTCGTGTCGTCAATCAGTTCTGGGGCATCGTGAATGAAGATGGCTTTGTTGAAGAGCACTTCGGCCGAAAGTGTAAAGGCATCACCGTCAACCCCGTTTCTCAAGAGGTTCGCGAGTGCACGTTTCGTTTTCGGTTCAAGCGCTGCGACAAGTGCGGCCTCGAGAACGATCCATCGGCGCGCGCGTGTAGCTCTTGCGGCAACCTTCTTGTCGACAACGATAAAAAATTGAAAGAAGCCATGGCGTTAAAAGATGCGCACGTGATGCGCGTCGATTCGATGTCGTTTCAGAAGTCGCGCGATAAACGCGGCAACGATCGCCTTGAAGTTCATTATTACGACGCCGACGCGAACGTTTTGAAGGAGTACTTCTACTTAAACTCGCGCGAGAGTTTGACGGCCTTCTATTTTAACTTCACCCGAATGCATACGCGTTTGCCCGAGGTTCGTCTCGATGTTGCGAACGTAGACGACGCGCTCGTGAAGCGCGAGAAATTCCGCATGCCAGCGTTCGTGATCGCGAGAAAAGACAAACGCTTCTGGGCGATCCGCGAGAAGATTTTCGATTAGATTAACGAGCGTCGTTATCGAACCGCGCGAGCGTTTGATCGTACAGGCACAGCCGGTCGCATAGGTCTAGAAGGGCGCGTTCCAGGGTTCTGACGTTCACAAACGCGAGACGCGTAACCTCTCGTCACTCCGTAAGAGAATCCACAGGCTTTTGCATAAGGCGCATCGCTCGGCTTTGAGCATTTTGCGATTTCGCGATTCATCGCGGCCCGATTGCAAGCTCCGTAATTGAGGTACGTCGACTTTTCGAGGTTCGTGTACTGGTGATATTTCTTGTCGCGGTTGCAGCCAGTTCCATTGTCAGCGGCTTTGATAAAGGTCTGCAAGTATTGCTCGAGATAGTACTTCACCTGAATCAAGCGCGGACTGACGCCTGGGTTCTTTCGATACAACCCTTCAATGATCTGCTTGTGCGTGAGATTCGAGCCGTAGGGCTTTCCACCGAATTGGAAGAGGCCGTAATATTTCTTATCGGGACTGAGAACAAACGGATCGCCATGCGACTCACCGACCATGCGGTGGTAAACGAGTCGAGGGTCAATGTCTTCGCGATGCGCCCAAATTGTATCGTGAATAAGTTGGATCGTTTTCTGATCCTCAGCCTTCTTGTAATTCTCTTTCGGCTGAAAGATCTCTGCGATCGCAGGCTCTTTCTCAGGGTCCCAACAACTCGCTTGGGCCTTCGGTTTCGCTTTCGCGCGCGTTTGAGCTTGGCTAGACGCCGGCACTAAACTCATAGCTAAGATGAAAGTGAATAGAAAAGGGCCGACGCTCATCACAGAGTTATCGGCCCTTTGCAGTTTCTGCTAAACGCGTCTCATTTTGAGATCGAGACGTTTCAGTTCGCTGCTGCTACACGAGCGTTTTCTGAAGTTGCGGGAAGCCTCGCTGATGCCAGTAGGGGTAAACGGGGCGCGTCTCGCTTGCGCGATCAAGCTTCGCGAGCTGCTCTTTTGTTAAAGACCAGCCGAGAGCGCCGAAGTTTTCTTTTAGCTGTGCTTCGTTTCTTGCGCCGATAACGAGGCTTGCGACCGTGGGGCGTGAAAGCGTCCAGTTCAAGACGACTTGCGACGCAGTCTTGCCCGTCTCTTTTACGACTTCGTCGATGGCGTCAACGATTCGATAAAGCGGCTCACCTGGTTCAGCTACGCCGAATGTCGTCTGAGCAAGTCGCGCCTCTTTCGGCGCGGCTTTGTCTCGGCGAAATTTGCCGCTAAGGGCGCCCGCGGCGAGAGGACTCCACACGATCGTCGAAATTTTTAGATCGTCACCGGCTTGCATGAGTTCCCATTCGAATTCTCGCCCGGCGAGTGAATAGTAAGCTTGATGTGCGATGTACTTCGACCATCCGTAGCGTTCTGAAATCGCCGACGCCTTCGCAAGTTGCCAACCGGAATAGTTGGAGCAACCGATGTAGCGCACCTTCCCTGAAGCCACCATGTCGTCGAGTGCACGCAAAGTCTCTTCCATTGGCGTGTGAGCATCGAAGGCGTGCATGTAATAGAGATCGATGTAGTCTGTTTTCAAACGCTTCAAACTCGCTTCAAGGTTCTTGATGATCGAAGCTCGCGACGAACCATAGTCATGCGGCCCCTCACCTTGAGGAATCGTGGACTTCGTCGAAATCAGCGCGTGTTGGCGCTTTCCGACGAGTGCTTCGCCCAAAATCTCTTCCGACTTGCCTTCCGAGTATCCGTTTGCGGTATCGAAAAAATGAAGGCCGTTTTGCATGCAGATATCGATCAGGCGCTTTGCCCCCTCGACATCCGTGTTGCCCCACGCTTTAAAAAAATCGCCCACGCCACCGAACGTCGCCGTTCCAAACGTGAATGCGGGCACCCTCAAACCTGAATTCGTTAGCTGTCTGTATTCCATGCGCAAAACGCTACCAGGCTCCCCAAAAGGTGCCAAGGCTCCGATTCGTGGTCGCGCCGCTTCCACAAATCGGAGCCTTGGC
>CAJYOV010000548.1 GCA_913776405.1 Pseudobdellovibrionaceae bacterium | reverse complement strand
TGGAAGTTCAGGCTTCGCGACAGGCTGCGGTGCCGGCGGTTCTGGCTTCACAGGTTCCGGCTTCGTCTCAGGCGCAGGCGGAACTTTCGTTTCAACGACCGGAACGTTTGAAACTTTCGGGCTCTTGTCTGGTAACGCAACCATGTCGACACGGATCGCGTTTTCGAGTCGGAGCGGTTCAGACGGATAGATCACGGCTCTTAAGATAAAGAAGAGCAAGACGCCCACATGAGCGAAGATTGAAACCACGATAGCTCGATTGAGATTGTCGCCAACCTCATGAGGCTTTGTCGCCGGTTTCTGAATCTGTCTCAACGCTGGGCTTGGCTGCATGTTTACTTCGGCACCGTTACAAGACCGATACTAAAAATGCCTGCCGCTCGGATCTCCGCCATCGCTTCTGCGACGACTCCGTAGTCGACCGTCTTATCGGCTTGAAGATAGATTTCTTTGTTTTTACGAGTTTCGAAGATCGCGCTTAGCCGCTTCTGAAGATCAGACATCGCAATGACCTGATCACCCGAATAGATCTTTCGATTTTTCTTGATGACCAACACGAACGGCTCTTCTGCCGTTGGTGATCCTGAGGCCGCCGTTTCGGGCAGATCGATATCGATCCCCTGCTGCATCATCGGCGTGGTGACCATGAAGATAATGAGAAGGACCAACATTACGTCTACGAGAGGCGTAACGTTGATTTCGCTCATCACCATTTTGGATTTGCCACCGCCGCCACCGCTAAATGCCATGGTTTCGCTCCTTACTCGCCTTTGAAGAAGTTGCGCTTTGCGATGTTCAAGAAATCAGAGCCGAAGCTGTTCAGATCCATCTCCAAACGGCGAACCTGATTGATGAAGTAGTTGTAGCCCGCAACCGCTGGCAAGGCCGCAAAGAGGCCCACAGCCGTCGAGAAGAGAGCTTCCGAAATGCCGGGCGCAACGACTGCAAGCGAAGCGGATCCACTCGAAGCGATGCCTGCAAACGATGTCATGATACCGACAACGGTGCCAAGAAGCCCGACAAACGGCGCTGTACTGCCCGTAGTCGCTAGGAAGTTCAGGCGCGACTCAGCGAGCGCGACTTCCGTTTCGATGCCTTTGCGAATCGAACGCTCGAGGTTATCGAGACCTGAGAGTCGTGGTGCATCCAAGTTCGTTTTCGTTGCAAGTCCCGACTCCGCAATTCGCTGAAGTTCGAGGTAAGTCTGGCGGAAAATACGACCTAGGTTCGATGGCGAGTGGTCACTCACGCGTTCGAAGACCGATTCGAGCGAACTCGCTTTCCAAAACACATCGCTGAATTTTTCGTTCGCATCTTTGAGGGCTTTTAGCTGTTTATATTTCGTGAAAATGATCGCCCACGAAACCACGGATAGAACGATCATGATCAAGAGTAGGAGCTGAACAAAAATGTTCGCTTGGAGGATGCTCTCGAAGATTCCAGTTTTGACCACGACCTTAGTATTGGCCGGAGCCGCTTCAGCCACCGAAACGAAAAACGATGAAAGTGTCATAGGTGAAAAGGCTAACGTTTTCCGAAGCGTATCGCAACACGAGGCCGTCCGGACTTAGGCGGAATGCGAGATAGAAACAAGAACTAGACCTCGAAAGACACACTCCGTTACGGAGTGTGTCGGAAGTCAAAGTTGTTTGCTGTTGCTGTTAGCGGATGACGTTTTCAAAACGCTTGATCGAGGCACTGTCGAGCGTGAGCTGTTTCGCTTCGACTGCGCACTGAACCGAACGATTCAGATCCGGGCGGCTCTTGTAAATGCGGTCGAGCATCGCGCGGTGCTGACAAGGAACTTCAGTGAAATAATCGAATGCCGTCGACGACACATCTTGGAGCTTGTGAGCAAGCTCTTCGATGGAATTATAAGCTTCGTTCACCTTCGGATCGCCCGAGCCTTGCTTAAAGGCGTCGAAGAGAGCGACCTGATTGTGAATTGTCATGAACGTCGACCGAAGCGCACGCAGCGACTCGAAGACAATCGAATTCAACACGACTTGATCTTGAGCGCTCAAGATATAGACCTCACCTTTCGGCGTTTTCTTCTTTGCCCAGATCATGCTGGTCGCGGCTTTCGCTGCACGCAGAAGATCAACCTCAACCGACATCATCGCGAGGGTCTTCGCCGTTCTAAAAAACGAGTCTGTGCGGCTGAATTTCCAAGCAATGTCTGGAACCTTCGAGCGAAGCGTTCCGATACGATCAGTCGGCGACGATTTAATTTCGTCAGCAAAACGCGCCATCACTTGATCGATCGACTCGTCATTCGAGTTTGAGAGGTTCGAGGTCAGGCGGTTGTCTTCCGGCTTTACCGAAGGCAAAAGGCGCGCGTTCTTGTATTCAACTTCCAACATTTTGAAGTACGCACGTTGACTTGGATATTTCAGCATCGGAAGAACCGCTTCGACAACGCCGTAGGCAGCCACTCTCGGACCCGTACAACCTTTTTTGAGCTGTTCTGGCGAACATGCTTTTGGGTTTGTCGGCGCATTCTCGTCGATCATCTGCCAAGTCACTTCATTAGCGGATTCCAGGCGACGGAGGACAACGGCGATCTTCGCTGCCGCTGGCAAACCATCAAGGCCCGCTTTCGACATACGACCTTGGAGATTCTTCGTCACGCGCCAGAGAATCTTCGAGTACATGTTGATATCAGCAGCCGTCGAAGCGAAAAGACCACGGCCTGACTGGTCATCCATGCGCTCAAGTGGCTTCTCAAGAACGTTCGTTACGTAAGCACCTAAACCTTTTGCCATCGGGCTGTTGAGACGTTTCCATTCTGGCGATTGAACTTCGTCTTGCTGGAAGGCTACGAGCGCCGCGTTCCGCGGTTCTTGAAGGTTCTGCGGCAGATAGACATTCGCTGTTGCACAGTTCCAGAAGTCACTGACGGATTTGTAATCGCACTTGGAGTAGTCGCCTTGACGACGCCAAACCACGCCCTGCTGAAGCATCGTTTGCTTCATCAACTTCTCGTAACGCCCTTGAAGACCGTGGTCCGTTGAAAGGTTTGTGTAGGGCTTCGCGACCCGTTCTTCCCAAAGTTTTGTGAATGAGCTTGGGTCCTGCAAGAATTGCGGCGCGATTCTTCTCATCGCGAGATCCAAAAAGTCCGTGTACTGGC
>CAJYOV010000547.1 GCA_913776405.1 Pseudobdellovibrionaceae bacterium | reverse complement strand
TCGAGGGCCTCCGGATTGACGATTTGCTCGATTGTTTCATCTCGGAGGGCGGCTCGAAGAAAAGCGCGAGCTCGTCGATTCGTGCCTGAAAAAGTCGACTCGTGAAGTTGAACGTGAGTTAGCGAAGAGAAATCCTGATATCCAGAAAATCGAAATGGTTAAGCCAATCGGGCTTGATCGGTTTCAGGTTTCATTTTCAATTTCGGAAGCGACTGAAGAGAAGATGAAGAAGCTCAAAGGCCTCTTCGCGCACACGAATCCGAATATGACGACCGAAGAGCTTTTCGAGAAATTGATCGATCTGGGGCTCGAAAAGTTCGATCCCGCACGCAAAGCCTCTCGAGCGATGAGGCGCTTGAAGGAAGCCGACGCGCTAAAATCAAATCGGGGCCACTCGGCCGAGGCGGCCCGCTCTGACGAACCGGTTCAATCAGCCGATCCGGTCAAACAGGTTCATTCAGTCAAACCGATCGAATCTCCCGAACCGGTTGAATCAAGCCAAACAGCAAATTCGAGTTTGCTTCTTGTAAAGGCGGCTGACGTAATCGGCAGCGTCGAGAAAGCGGATCAAACCGTTCAATCGCTTCATGCGCATGAAATTAAGGGGTCGCAGAAGTTTGTTGTTCCGAAGGAGCGAGCGCGTTCAATCGCGGCTGCGGTGAAACATGCGGTTTGGCGGCGGAATCAAGACCGAGGGTGTGAATTTGTGAGCGATGCGGGCGAGGCGTGCGGTTCGCATCAAGCGCTGCAGATTGATCACGTCAACGGCTTCGCGTTGGGCGGGTCGAATGAGGTGAAAAACTTGCGGATCATCTGTGCGAAACATAATCGTTTTATTTGGAAAGCTCAAATGAAGGCGGCATACTCAGCTGTGCGCGAAAAGTTATGAGAGATCGATGAGGGGAACCGATGGGGATTGAGATTGAACGCAAATTCCTGGTGACGTCAGATGCGTGGAAGGCGGGCGCTAAAGGTTTGGCTTATCGGCAGGGCTACATTCGCACCGAGAATAAGACAACGGTGCGGGTTAGGACTGCGGGTGAGAAAGGCGTGCTCACGTTAAAGGGAAAATCTTCGGGTCTTTCGCGGGAAGAGTTCGAGTACGAGATTCCTAAAGACGATGCGATTCGAATGTTGCAGACGATGTGCGCGCCCGAGCAGATCGAAAAGATCCGCTACAAGATTAAAGTTGGCGACCACACGTGGGAAGTCGATGAATTTCTGGGCGACAACAAAGGTCTCATCGTCGCGGAAATCGAACTCAAAGCCGAAGACGAAAAGTTCGAGAAACCGACGTGGCTTGGCAAAGAGGTTTCGGATGACAAGCGCTACACAAACTCGAATCTCGCAAAAACGCCGTTCCGCACCTGGTAGTCGCCGTTATTTCCGTCAACCACTCGGCGAGACCCGGCAATTCACCGAGCTCGACACTGCTAACGCCCGCTACTTCAACTCCCCTGTAAATAGCTGGACGAACCGGTCGCCGACTTGAGCTGCGCCGATGCGGCTGTACTCTGGCTTCAGAAGATTTGCGCGGTGGCCAGCCGAGTTCATCCATCCGGCGGCAACGTCGTAGCCGTTCGAGTAGCCGAGTGCGATATTCTCGCCCGCGTAACCGTACTCAATTGCGGCGGCTTCGATTCGATTCTTCATCGTGCGGCCTTCTGGGCTTTGGTGAGAGAAGTAATCGCGGTCATTCATATCTTTCGCGAAATCATTCGCTACTCGAGCCAGGGCCGGATCCCAATAAACGAGTTGCAAGCCGCGCGCTGTGCGTTCGCGATTGGTAGCGAGACAGATCTCTGACTCAGTTGAATTCAACGACATCGGGCAAGCGAGTGCCGCGATGCTTGGCGGCTCGGCCGGCTCGACCTCATTCGGCGCTTTTATAATCGCATCAAGATCGGAGGCGCTGGTCGAGGTCGCCGAGACAGTCGTGCCGCCTACTGAACGCGCTTTGGCGATCAGATGCGGTGTCGAGAGCGACGATCCCGAAGCCGATGAAAGCTGGACCGCTGTGACCGCGGTTATTGCCGCAGCGAAGTGGAGGAAAACGAGTGCATGTGCTTTTCGAAACCAACTGCGTCGTTTCATGAAATTAGTCTTGCAGATTTCAGATCGCCTGCGGATCACAAGGCTTTTAAAAAAATCTGGCGATGCAAACGCAATTGCGGCAATCAGCCACAACAGGGATTCGTAAAGCAACCGAGCGTGCTAACGTCGCACTGAATTCGCACCGAATTCGCACTGAGTTCGCACCGCACTCGAACTGAGTTCGCACTCGCACAAGGGAAACGAATGAATAAACTGAAATCGAATTCCAAAATATCGAGAGCAACCCTCGCCCCGGCACGCAGCCGTATCGCCATCCTCATAATAGCTCTCGCGCTCTCCACGCTCACGTCGTGCTCGACAGCTCAGCTCGAACGCCATGCCGAAAACCCAAACGACCCTCACGCGGAAGCTTCAGACTCTGATAGATGCTGCTTACAATGGGAAGGCAGTACTTGCCTGAAAGAACGAAAGCCCGGTTGCGCAGATCGCTTGGCGAAAGAATCGATTCAGCACGGTCTTGATTTCCCGTCGCCAGCGACCGTAGCACCAGCTGCGAGCGCACCGACGAAGCCCAATTCGCCTCTGGGACCGCCGGTTTCATCGGGCGCGGGCACAGGTGCACCACCGCCTTCGCGATAACGCTCCCTCAAGAGCGAACTTGGCCGTTACCGTCGATGACCCAACGAGGAGTCGTGAGTTCACGTAGGCCCACGGGCCCGCGAACATGCAACTTCTGCGTAGAAATCCCGAGCTCACCGCCGAGACCAAACTCGAAACCGTCGGTGAAGCGAGTCGAGGCATTCCAATATACAGCAGCTGCGTCGACCTCCTTTTGGAAGTAGCGCGCATTCGCTTCGTTCGACGTGATGATGGTCTCGCTGTGGCGTGAGCCATGGCGCTCGATGTGCGTGATCGCTTCGTCAACGCTCTCGACAACTTTGCAGTTCAAAATCAGTTCGAGGTGCTCTGTGTCCCAATCCTTAGCTTCAGCCGGCGCGACATGAGCGCGCTCATTCAGAATCGCGCGAGACGATTCATCGACTTTCCATTCAAGCGATTTCGCTGAGGTCCGCTCGTAAAGCATCGGCAGGAATTTGTCGGCCACCGCGCGGTGAACGAGGACAGTCTCAAGTGAATTACAGACACCTGGTCGCTGCGTCTTTCCATTCTCGACGATGTTGACGGCCATCTCTAGATCAGCGCTTTCATCCACAAACGCGTGGCAGAGGCCACGGTCGTTCTTGATAATCGGCATGACAGCCGTCTGCTCGACAAACGCGATTAACTTTTCGCCGCCACGTGGGACAACGATGTCGATCAAGTCTTTGCGACGCAAAAGCGTTTCAACAAAAGCGCGATCATAGTCGTTCATGCCGTAAAAGCTTGTTTCATTCACGCCGGTGCGCGCGAGTGCTTTGCGGATGATGGAGTAAAGGACTGAAGCTGTTGAAGCCGACTCTTTACCGCCTCGAAGCGCGATCGCGTTTCCGGTTTTGAAGGCGAGCGAGAAGGCTTCGAGAATCACGTTCGGTCTTGACTCGAAGATCATGAAGATCGTGCCGAGTGGAGACCGCACCCGGCGTACGCGCAAGCCATTTTGCAAAACACGCTCTTCGGTGACTTCATTGACTGGGTCGGGCAGGGCCGCGACCTGGCGCAGACTCTCAACCATGGCTTTGATGCGATCAGGATTAAGAGTCAGACGATCGCGAAACGCCGGTTGAGCGTCGGCCCCTAGACGCGCGAGATCTTCTGAGTTTGCTGAGAGGATTTCGGACTCGGCGATTGCAACATCGTCCGCGATGGCGAGAAGACTTGTGTTTTTAGCGGCGCTCGAGAGCGCACGAAGTGTGCGAGCGGCAAGGCGCAAGCACCGAAACGAGTCTTCCATCTCA
>CAJYOV010000546.1 GCA_913776405.1 Pseudobdellovibrionaceae bacterium | reverse complement strand
CCAAGCCGATCTTGTCGTTCGTTACCAAGGCGGCGCTAACGCAGGCCACACTCTCGTCGTTAACGGCATCAAAACTGTTCTCCACTTGGTGCCATCTGGCATTCTTCACCCGAAAACAACCTGTGTTATCGGCGCAGGCGTCGTTCTCGATCTCGAAGAAGTCGTTAGCGAAATTCGCGCGCTGAAAGAAGCGGGTCTGATCGCCAACCCAGATCAGCTCCGCATCTCAGATCAAGCAACGGTTCTTCTCAGTTACCACCGCGCGCTCGACCAAGCCCGCGAGATCAAACTGGGTAAAGAAAAGATCGGCACAACCGGCCGTGGCATCGGCCCCGCTTACGAAGACCGCGCGTCTCGCAAAGCGATTCTCTTTAGCGACCTCTTCAATGAATCAAACCTGCGCGCAAAACTCGAAGAAGCTCTCCAAGAAAAGAACTTCCTCTTAAAAGAGTATTACAAAGTCGACCCCATCGACTCTGAAACACTGTTCCAGCGCATGCTGGTTCTCGCGCGCGAACTTGCGCCTTATCGCTGCAAAGACGCGTCGATGCTCGTACACAAAGCGCTTCGCGATCGTAAAAAAGTTCTCTTCGAGGGCGCGCAAGGCACGATGCTCGATCTTCAATTCGGCACTTACCCGTTCGTCACGAGCTCATCGACAATTGCTGGTTCCGCGTTTGTCGGCTCGGGCGTCGGCCCGAACGCTGCAGACAAAATTATTGGTATCACGAAAGCTTACACGACTCGCGTCGGCTCAGGCCCCTTCCCGACAGAAATCCCGGGCGAACTTGGCGAAAAAATTCGTCGCGACGGCGGCGAATTCGGCGCGACGACGGGCCGCGCGCGCCGCTGCGGTTGGTTGGATCTCGTTGCCTTGAAATACGCAATTCGCGTCAATGGCATCACGAACATTGCGCTCATGAAACTCGACGTCCTCTCGGGCCACGAAAAAATTGAAGTCTGCACAGCGTACCGACTCGACGGCCAAGAGATCAAAGACCTGCCAACAAACACGTACGACCTCAGCCGCATTGAACCGGTCTACCGCAGCCTCACTGGTTGGTCTGACGATCTTACGCAGGTGCGTTCGATCCAAGATCTCCCGCAAGCCGCACGTGATTACATCCAGTTTATCGGCAACGAGCTTGCGACCCCAATCGACGTCGTCTCCGTCGGGCCTGGCCGCGAACAGACGCTCTGGATTAAGCCGCTCTTCACTTAAAAAAAGCCTGGGTACTCCCCAGGCTTTTTTTCTCGTTTCTCTCCCGATCTCGGGTCTTGATTTACTTACGGCGCGTTTGACGGCCGACTAGATCTCGAATCAAAAGCTGCGCATTAGACTGGCGACGCTACTTCGCGAGATTGGCATCGAAGAAGTTACTGATGTAAGTGGGTTTAAACAGGCTTGCCTTCTTCACGGCACCTAAATGGTTCGTGTCGAACCGAATCACGTCTTGTTTGCCGAACGCTTCCCACAGAAGTTCTTGGTTCCGCGTAGGGACTGTCGTGTCCTTCGTTGCGATGACAGACAAAACCTTCTTCGGCCCTGACATCCCGATAAAGTCTGCGGGCTCTACCGTCGTCGCGGCCTCGATCTTTCGAAGATATTCGTCTTGCGACATCTTCCACATATCTTTACGAATTTTGCGCGACTCTGCGATCGTTGTCTCGTCGGACGCCGCAAGGATCTCACCTAAGTGAATGCCTCCGACGATGAAGACACCAACCGAAATTTTGGGGTCGTAGGCAACCGCGGCTGCGCCTTGGATTGCGCCAAGCGACGTTCCGAGAAGCCCAATCGACTTAGCCCCTGACTGCTTTAGAAATTCGCTCGTGTGCAGCATCGCTGCGATCGCGCGAATCGCCGTTCGGTCGTACATGCGAAGGTCGATCTCTTCATCCGAAAAGAGATTCCAGCTTTGCACGATGACCACGCGAAAACCTCGCTTACAAAACTCGTTTGCCCACTTGTTATCGAGTGGGTTCTCGCCGCCCGTTGGCGGCATCACAATGATCGCACGGCCCGAGCTCGGCATGCCTGGGGCTGGGCGATACTGCTTGAGATTCACCGTGCGGTTCGCACGTGTGACGGGGTCACGACCGTCGACGAAGACGCGGTCGAGGTAACAGCCCCAACCCGACATCCCGTCCGGAGCCACGAAGGACTTGATGGCTGGGTCATAGAGCCGATTCATGTAGGCGCGGAGTTGGTCGTGCGTAGCCGCAAATGCCGAGCCTAAGAAAGCAAAGCTGAG
>CAJYOV010000545.1 GCA_913776405.1 Pseudobdellovibrionaceae bacterium | reverse complement strand
GTCTCAAGCCTTCATTAACATCGAAACCATCCGGAAAGAAAAAGGTGAAGGTTTCTTTGGCCGCTCGGCATTCCGTGTGTCTGGCCAGTCGGGGAACACCAACAAATTCACAAGCAATGTGTCGTCGCTCAATATCCAGCGCGGCACGCGCGATGAAGTCCTGATGCTCGGCAACTTCGTTTATTCGGAAACGTTCGGCATCAAAGACACAAACAACGGTCAAGCTCACCTTCGTTACGTTTTTAATTCGCGCGAGGTGTTCGCGTACGAACTGTTTTCGCAAATTGAATTCGACAAATTTAAAGATTTAAACGACAGAACACTCTTTGGCGCAACTGTTCGTCAGCGACTCTTCCTCGACGACGAAGATTCTCTCTTCGTCGGGTACGGCGGCTTTTACGAAATGGAACATTACACGAACAACATTCATCGGTTCCGCGTGCGCGGGAACGTGTATCTCTCGTTCGTAAAGCGGCTCTTCGACCGCGTCTCAGCAACGGCCATCGCTTACTATCAACCCGCCTACAACCGGCTGGGCGACTTCCGCGTTCGTTTTGAAGGTGGCATGAACGTCGACTTAAGTAAACGCTTGGCGCTTGAACTGACCTACACCATCGCACACGACAATCAGCTGCCCGTCGACGTCGTAAAAACGGATAGCACCTATCTAACGGGGCTTGCGGTTAAGTACTAGAACGCGCGAGGCTCGCGGTTTAAAAAGTCCCGATCGAGAAGTGGAAGGCGAACGGCGATTCTTTTTTGCCGGGCGCATATTCGCGGCGGTCGAGCTTCCAGCCGAGTTCGAGATTGAGGGGGCCAACGGGTGTGGCCACTCGAAGACCGACACCAGCGGCATCTCGGTAAGGGTCTCGGATGTGGGCGTCTGATTGGTGTAAGAACACGGCGCCACCGTCGTAGAAGACAACGCCGCCCAGAGGGCCGATCGGAAAATTTTTAAGTAGCGGGAATCGGATTTCTGTCTTGATGAGCGCGTACTCGCTCTGACGAGTCATCTTCCAGTCGGTGAGTTTGTCGACACCCAGATCGAAATTGTTCGGGAATCGTTCGGCGTCGCTGTTGTCGAAACCGCGAATGGTCGTACGCCCACCGAGGAAGAAGGCTTCTTGCGCAGGCACGCCGGAATTGGCTTTATTGCTCAAATTCTGAAGGTAGCCGCCACGAAGTGAAGTCGCCCAGACCCAATCTTTGCTTCGTTTGCTCAGCGCTTGATACCACGTGTAGCCGGCGTTCACTTTACCGAAGTTGATCGTGATCGCTTCGTTCGAGGACGAGCCCATAATCGGGTCCGAATATTCTAAGTTCAAAAACGAGTAAGACCCTTTGGACGGGAAGAAGACGTCGTCACGCGTGTCGAGCTCGAGGAGCGGGCCTGTCTTTGCGATATTCTGAGTCGCGATATTTTGCTTCGAGCGGCGGATAAAGGTCGTTTGGTTTGCGAAGCTGTAAGCCGTGTACGTAAGCTTCAATTTCGACGTGATCTCTTTTTCGTAAAGGAAGCCAATCGAATTCGTTTCGAGAATGACGGTTTGCTGATTGGTCGAGTCTTGCGGGTAATACGACTGGTCGCGAATGAGATTGATGCGGCCAACGTTTCGATTGTTGAAGATAAACGGTTCAAGATAGCTCAACGTGATTCGATTTTCGAGATAGCTGATTTCGGGCTTCGTTGAATATTTCGGATCGACGCGGAAAACTAAGGCGCGGCCAGTGCCGCCGAGGTTTCGGTAAGCAACACCCAAGTAACCGCGGAAGGTGAGATCGCGTTCGTTGTTGATTCCGGCACCGACGGTCACTAAGCCCGGATCAGACTCTGTGACCTCGACTTCAACAGTGCGCTCGGCGAGGTTGGTGCCCTCTTCGAGCGTGCGAATCTGCACTCGCGAGAAGAAGCCCAAGCTCTGTAAGCGGCTCACGGATTCGTCGAGTGCCGCAGGTGTCAGGACGTCGTTCGGTTTGAAAGTGAGTTCACGCTGGATCACGAAGTCTTTGGTGAACGTATTGCCCTTTAAGACGATGTCGCGAACAGTGACACGCGGACCTTCGTAAATCTGAAAGTTGACCGTCGCTTGAGTGTTCGAGTCGTTGTAGACCACGATTTTATTTCGCTCGCCCTCATTGGCGATCCGCATTTCGAGAAAGCCTTCGCGGTGATAGAAGTCTTTCAGAATCTGAAGGCTCTCTTCGAGGTCTTGAAGGCTGAGTGCTGCGCCGGCTTTGATTTTAATGAGTTCAAGAAGCTGCTGACGAGGAAACGAATCAGAACCATCGAGTCGGATCTGACGAATCTGCGTGAGAGGACCTTCATCCACGTTCAAAGAGATCGTCACCCAAGACTTGTCTTTCGAGTACTCCGCGCGCTGAGATTGAATTTTCGCGCGTAAGTAGCCTTGGTTCTGAAGTTCCGTAATCAGAAGTTTTCCGCCTTCGTCGATATCTTTACGGTTGTAATAGCCCGAACCGATCAAATCTGAACTCGAGCTTCGGATGAACTGTGTGTAGTAGGATTCTGGTCGAGAAACGTTACCCGTGACTTCGATCTTTTTGATACGAACCCTAGGGTTCTCGACAATTTTAAAGCGAATTAATTGGCGGTAGTTGTTTTCTACCGTCGCTGGCTCGTCTTGGTAGGTGACTTCGACGTTTGCAAAGCCCGCGGCCTGGTAGAAGCGACGTAAGCGTTCAGCCATGTCCGGCGCAGGACTTGTCGTAGCACCGGAAAGCTTCTCGTTTTCGAGTTCGCTTGAGAGCGTACCTTCGGAGAAGTAGCCATTGCCCTCCATTCGGAATTCAAAACGGAATGGGTTCTCGATTGAGTAGGTGAGTTTCGCCTGCGTGCGGTCCGCATTTGTTGTGACAGTCGGATTCGAGATTCGAGCGGTCAGATAACGGTTCGAGCGTAAATAATCGCTCACGTTCTTTTGAAAATCGAGAAGCTCGTCCTCCGTGAGCGTACGGTTTCGCAAGCTCTTTGCCATACGGTTCAATTTTGCCGAGAGCTCCGCGTTCGGCGTTTCGACCGCAACTTCCGTGACACGAACGGGAGTGCCTTCGGAAATTACGGCTTTTACGACGACTTCATTCTCGTTCGGGAGCTCGAATTCAATTTCGACTTTCGAATTATGATAGCCGCGACGCTCGTACTCGTTGCGAAGTTCGTTCGCGGCCGCGAGCAAGTTCTTACGTTCAAAGGCTTGTTCAGGTTTGATGTTCAAGATGCGTAAGACTTCGTCATTCGACATCACTTCGTTGCCGGTCACGACGACGTTCTGAATTTTGCGCAGCAGGTTCGCGACCAGCACAAGTTCGCGCCCTTGGCCGCCTGACATCTCACGCTCGACGACTTCGATGTTCGAGAATGCCCCTGTAGACATCAAAAAGCGGGTGATGTCGTCGACTTCACCCAATGTGACTTCACGCTCGAAGACGAAGGGGAACTTTTTTCTAAGTTGAACGGCTTGATTCATCGGAACGCCAGAGAATTTCAAAACGCGCGGAGGGCGCGCGTGCGCGACGCCGGCAGCGAAACTCACGAGAGTCGCGACCAGGAGTGTTTTGAAATAAGGCTTCACGTGCTTAAAGGCCATTGAACTTTCTTACTTGAACTCGAACTTGTACTCGACGTCTAGGCCAAGCAAGTTCGGGTTCGTGTTAATCAAATTCTGCTGAACGTTCGTTTCCGTCGTGTTGCGCCCGCGGTAGTTTCCGATGACCGAAATACGTTCGTTTAAACGATAACGAACCTTCGCTTCTGTCTCCGGAGTTTTACCCATCGAATAGCTCGCCGAGAGGTTGGTGTCTCGGTTGACCTGGCGCGAGGCGACAATCTTTTGGACCGTTGCGTTTGAATCATCAAAGCCTGTCGTCAGTTGTACGTCAAAGCCTAGACGTTCTTTGATGGCGTTACTAAGCGGGTTGTTCTTCACAAGACCCGAGCCCACAATCAAGCCTGTATTTTGCGCCTGGTTTTGCGACGTAATGTTCTTGTTGAGGTCGGTATCGGTCGCACCGAAGGCGAGAAGCGACACGATCTCTTTTTCGGCCAATTGAGGCACGCTAGTCCAAATGAGTTCCGGCTTCGAGGCCGTGCCTTGAACAACAAGGTTGATATCGTAGCTCTCAACACGCGTTCGCGCAGAGACGTACAAGCGCGGGTTGATGTCGGTCGAACCGTTAAACTGAATGTTCGAGTTGATAAGCTCGAACTCGTTCGATTGGAATGTGAGCTTCGTGTCGCGATCGGTTGTGAGAGTGCCCGAAATTGCAGGCTTAGCCGGGTTGCCTTTGACCGCTAGATCGCCGAGCACACGGCCATCCATCATGTCGTTTTTCACCTGAACGCCGCGGGCAAGGTTGATGTTCAGATCAACGAGAAGGGCACATACGCTTGCGCTG
>CAJYOV010000544.1 GCA_913776405.1 Pseudobdellovibrionaceae bacterium | reverse complement strand
TGAGTATCGAGAACCGTGTACTTAACGATCGCCTCGCGACCATCCGGGAAGTCCACGAAGATTGGCTGACCAACAACTTTACGGATCGCCGGTTTCGGGCTCTCGTTTTGCTGCGCCAACGAGAAAGAGGGCGCGGCGAACAATAGGATCGTAGCAAGGATCGTGGTTTTCATAGTCCTTGCTAAAGATGCGAGGAAGGTGCCAGGTCCCATTCGTGGGCGCAGTGCGCCCACGAATGGGACCTGGCACCTTTTAAAGACTCTTAAGTGCGAGCTTGAGCTTCGATTCGAGTTGGTCGGCGAGTGAGTTGCGGGTGTCGATGACGATCACTTGTTCGGCTTCGTCAGCAGACTGGGCTTTCAGAAGCTGCTGGCCCACTTTTTTCTCGCGCTCTGGAATCTTAGGCGATGTTGGCAAGACGATCGCGCCCTCTGGCGTTAGATAAATCGCCGCAAGCGTTGCGAGCCCTGGGTGTTTCTGAAGAGAAAAGTCTTTGCCGACCTTGTCGTTGAATTTGGTCAGCGCCGGCTTCAAAATTTTCGGCTCGACGTCTTCAGCGCGAATCGTTGCGCCTCGCTCAGCGAAGATTTCAACGATTTGATCTGCTGTCGATCGCGGGGCTTCCGGTTTTTCGTACCACTTGGCAGCGAGATCTTCACAGCTTGTGGCCTCTTTCAGCATGGTTCTTGCGATCGGATTGGCGTCTCGTGTTTTCACCTCAGCGCTATCTTCGATAAAAGCGCGAAGGGAACTTGAGTCGTTCAAAACTTTTGTTTCGATCTCGTTCATGTTGAGGATCGATTTAGAGCGAAGCGTTTTAGCTTCGGCCTTCACGCATTTCGCTAGCTGGTCTTTCGTTAACGAGAGTGCCGGTTTCGCATGAAACGTGATGAAGCTAAAAGCGGCGAACGCAAGCAAGTAAGAAAAAGACATCGAAGTCGGTTTGTGCATCACGGGCGTTGTCTCCTCAAATGCGGAGCCACAACTGTGCGAGGGACCGATGCGATCTTTGCTAGATCTTGCGCAGTCCTGTTTTCCGCTCCGTTAAGAATAGCGTCGGTTGCTGTGCGAAGCGCGTCCAAAGACGGCTTGGTCTCCAATTCCCACTCTTGGACCAGGCGCTCGAATGCCGTCTGAAAGTGTGTATGGGCGGCCGTGTCGTTGTAACGAAGTCGAGGCAGCAGCTGTCTCCAGAGATCTGAATTCTTGACCCAGATTTCAGACGTGCGGTCATCATCTTCAAGACGGAAGCGAAGCGTTTCGCGAGAGACTTGTTCGATGGAGACTTGAACGCCGCCTTCTGCAGCGGCGAACGCACGCGCCTCATCCACGCGGCCATCTTCAAGAAGAAGGGGGCCCGAGCCAAGAAGACTCTGCTTTAATCTCTTTGCGACAGAGCGATTGAATTTGCCGTAAGCCTGGGCGATCGACACAACCTCTTGCCCGCGACGAGCAACGTTCACAAGTTCATGTCTCGTGATGTGTGAGTCCAATTTCCCGAGACTCAAGCCGAGATGGTTGAAGTTCTGGGCGAGTCGTACGACCTCGTCGAGTTCCATACTTTGAACATAATCAAGAGCTTGAGGTGAAAGCCTCTGTTCGGGAGTCGCAACTTCAAAAAAACCGCTAAACACATTTGGGCTTGAAGCCTTTGTAAGCGCCGCTTTCATGTGGCCGAATTCTTCCAAGTTGTTTCGCTCACCGCGACCGACGCGCAAGCTCTCGCGCGAAACGAGAATCGTTTTTGTCGACGAGTCCCAAGCCGCATTCGCTTTTTGGGCGATGAGCATGTGAGGCGAAAAGACGAGCCTTACGCCGTAATTCGATCGCAACGACTCCGCCATTCGATTCCAGCCGGATGAGCGATTCGCGATGAACTCGAGTGCTGGGATCGAACTGTACAGGACTGTGCGAGTTTCGATACCCATGAGGCTCAAGTAGTCGCGCGCTGTTTCGAGAGTCAAAAGGAGATGCGGAGCTGCGCTGATGACGAGTTCACCCTCGTCGTTCAAAAAGACGAGGTGGCGAGCTTCATCCAAATCGGTCTCAAGCTTCTGACTCAAACGTTTTTGAAGTTCGACTTGATCGACGAACGTGTCTTCGCATCGGAGTGCCGCCTGAGCGCGCGACCCGGCAAACGCCACGACGAGCGTAAGTACGAAGATCAGCGCGAGAGTTAGAATGGGCGTCAGCGATGGGCGAAGTTTCACATGAAGAGAAACCTTCAAGCCCGAGGCCATCTCAGCTGCTATTTATGCAAGATGACAGCGATTTTAGAGAATCGAAGCCGTTTTAGGCCGGCCCGTGTCTACTTGTTTGACGTGTAAGTGCTCGAAAAGACTTGAGCAAAAGGCACCCGGTAGCGCTGAAGCATGAGAGCACAGCAGCTAACACCGAGACCGAATCCAGCGAGGACATCGACGAAGTAGTGTTGCTTGGTCGACATCGTCGAGAAGCAGATGGCGACAAACCAGAACCACGCGAGAGCCTTCGCCCACGTCCGACGCGACGTGATCGAGTAAGTTACCGCAGCGATGAATGTCATGCAGACGTGCATGCTCGGAAGACAGTTCACAGGTCGATCCGCCTCACGAATCGCGTCTAGCATTTTCGTGTGCATGTCGGAGCGACCCAACCACGGATAAAGATCGCGAGGAATTTCCGTCGGAAAGAAAATGAAGATCACACAACCGATGACCGCCGAGAGCATCATCGCGCCCGCGTAGACTTGCTGTTCGGCTTTATGGCCGCTCGCAAAAAAGTAAGCCGCAATAATAAAGGCGTAATAGCTAACGTAAATCCAGATTGTCCACGGGATGAGCGGAATGGCGTGGTCGATCCAAGTGAGCACAACCGAATGAGGTTGGAAGAACGTGAACTTATTCGGAATGAAGTAACCGAGCATCGAGACGATGAAAATCACGAGCGCGCGCAACAAGCTCTCTTTCGAGAACATGTCATCGAATTTGGAACGGTTGGATTTCGATTCTGAATACGACATTGAGTTTTGCACGATACGAAAATCCTAACAGATTCCTAAAGTGCAGATCAAACAAACGTGAAAGGTGCGGACTCGGATCGTAAAAGATCCGAGTCTGAAGTCCAGAGGGCAGGGCGCTTATTTCAGGAGACCGATTTCACGAAGTCGTTGCATCAAGAAATCTTGAGCTGTGATGGGCGGGTATTTCGCGCCATCACCGACGCAAGAAGGCAAGCATTCGAGCATTGCATCTGGATTCGGGTGCATAAAGAACGGCATCGAGTAACGAGCCGTGTTTGGACCTTCCGGGTTCACCACTCGGTGAGTCGTCGAAGGGATGACGTCATTCGTGATCCGAGCGAGCATATCGCCGGCATCGACGATCAAGCTGTTCGGGTCCGACTCGATGTCGAGCCAAGTGCCGTCGCGATCGAGAAGTTGAAGGCCCGATGTCGTTGCACTAACCAAGATCGTAATCAGGTTGATGTCTTCGTGAGCGGCTGCACGAATGCAGCGCGGATCAACGCCTTCAGGAATCGGCGGGTAGTGAAGAAGACGCAAAATTGAATTGCCGTCGCTTACGCGGTCCGCGAAGAAGTTTTTATCGAGACCAAGCGGGCCCGTTAGAGACTCGAGCATGATTTTGCCGACGCGATCAAGCTCACGGTAGATCAACGACATCGTCGATTCAAACTCGGCAACTTCACTTGGCCAGATGTTTTTCGGGTAGAACGCTTCGTAGCGGTGGCCCGGCGTGAGTTCGCGGCCCACGTGCCAGAATTCTTTCAAATCTTTAACGGGTGCGTTTTTCGCATGCTCTTGACCGAACGGTGTGTAGCCGCGCTGGAAGCCTTGATCTTTGAGAGCGTACTTAATTTTAGTTTCAACAGGCAGTGAGTAGAATTCTTCAACGAGGGCGTATGCTTTGTTGAGGAGAGCGTCTGAAATCGGGTGGTCTTTCAGAACGATGAAACCGTAGTCTTTCAAGCCGTTGAAGAACTCGTCGATGAAACGTGCGCGATCTTGCTCGGAGCCTTCGATGTAAGAGTTCAGGCTTAACTCAGGGACCTTACGAGTCGATTCGAAAGTCGTCGAAGTTTTTGGGCGAAGTTGCGGTGTCGCAGGCGTTTGAGAAAGAGACATGCGGGCTCCTGAACGTTAGGTCCTGCTTGGCAGGAATCGCGCTCTCTCAGCGCGACAACGGTTTGGTTTCAGATGCCGGAGAGTGAAACGCAAAGGTGCCCAAAATTCAAGCGACAAAACCCTCTAGGTAAAAGGGTCTGACTGAAACCGAATCTAGCGGTCTGTAGCCGCTTTAAAGTCGCGCCAATCTTGGATTTCCGTAACGGTGGCGAGGGTTCCCACCATGCGGTAAACGACATTCAAGTCGTCAAATCGAAACCCGTACAGGTCGGTGTAGGGGTTCGGGTTCTCTGCCGTTCCGCGATAGAAAACAGGGCGTGGATCGAGCTCAAGGAGCTCCTTGATTGCGGCTCGAAAGCGTTCGGCTTGATCACCCGTGCGAGCGCGAAGATCGGCGAGTGCAGAGTCTGAAAATTCGACTTGGATCTGGCGCTCGAGACGAGAGCCTGTCCACCCAGACAGAGCCTGTGGCAAGCAGTCAGAAGACGGTAAGTACGGCTTCAGATCGAGAATTGGCGTGCCATCAACGAGGTCGACGCCAGAGAAATAAACACGGTCGGTTTCAACTTTCTCGATTTTGACGGCAGAAAGCCCGATCGGGTTCGGTCGGTGAGGTGTTCGAGTGGCAAAGAGCCCGATCTTTTCACCTTCCATCCTTGGTGGATGGATCTTCGCGCGAACAACTTTGTTCGCATTTTCGTGAAAGACGAAGATCAACCACGCATGAGAGAAGCCTTCGAGGCCTTCGAGCGAGCCATAGAGATTCAGGTTCGCTCGAAGTTTTAAGAGGCCCCAGCTCGAAGGTACGAGTGACGGCTGCCGAGGCGTGCCGAAGCGTTCTTTAAACGGCGTCTCGATATATCCGATGGGTTCAAACTCGTAAGGCATGTCGGCTTGGGTTAACAACCCGCCGCTGAAAAGACAAGTCTAAGCGCGACCTTTAAAACTTGAGAGAGACCTTCGCTGTCATTGTTTCAGTCTTGAAGACCTTCGAGTACTCGAAGCCGAATCCTAGTAGCAAAAGGCGCACGTCGAGGCCTGCGAGAAGTTGAGTCGACGTCGGCGACGATTTCGCCGATTGGTTCGACGTGAAATTAAAGAAGCTAGATGAGCCCGAAATATTCATACGCCCATCTGATTTCACGGTCCCGACACCGACGTACGGTTCAAG
>CAJYOV010000543.1 GCA_913776405.1 Pseudobdellovibrionaceae bacterium | reverse complement strand
TCAAGTGCCGGGTTCTTCGAAAGTGGAAGGAAGCAGCCTGCAGCCCAAAGGCGGCCGCCGCGAATAATGACCGCACCATCGTGAAGCGGACCCGACGGATGAAAGATTGAATTCAAAACGTCCGCGTTCACGATCGAGTCGACCTCGGTGCCGATCTCGATGAAGTATTCGAGGTTGATCTCTTTTTCGATCACGATCAAAGCGCCAACACCTTTTTGCGCAAGCTGAATCGCACCTTTTGCGATCTCCTCGATGATGTGGGTCTCTTGCACGTGAGACGCGCCCGTGAAAAACGGATTCGAACCAATGTGTGCGAGCGCGCGCCGAATTTCACCCTGGAAGAGAATCACGACAATCAAGAAGAGGTTGTTGAAGAACTTCTCGAGAATCCAGTTAAACGTGAAAAGTTCAAACCAGATGCTCATCAGGTACGCGATCGCAAGGATCCCGAGACCCGACAACATCTGAACCGTACCGGTGTGGCGGATGAGGATCAAAACGCGGTAAACGACGATCCAAACCAAGAACATGTCGAGAAAGTCACGGAGCCGAAGCTGCGTGAAGATGAATTGTAAGTTCTCGAGAATGCTCTGCAACATCGTGAATGATTAGAGCACACGGAAAAGACTCTGGGGAAGGACAAACGTTGCTCGAGTCACGATCATGACCCGGTGAATTCAGTTTGCAGGGATCAGTTCCAGTTGCCGTTGCAGATTGAGTTTTCAGCACAGTTTGCCAGATGAGCTCGGCCTGCGGCAGCAAAGCAGGACTGAAAAACTGTACTTCAAACTGGAACTGCATCTGCAACTGGAACTGGGCCCTGAAAACTGGCGGCCACTGCGCCATAAAAAAAGCCGAGGTCTCCCTCGGCTTTCTAGAGCGCCTTGAGCGTAAAGACTTTTACGTTGCAGCAGCGGGTGTCCCGCCGAAGGAGCCGCCGGAGTTGTTGGCTGCTGCGGCCTTTTTCTCGGCTTCTTCTTCGTTTGCGCGGCCTTGTGCTTGTTCTTTTGCCATATCGCGTTCGCGCGTTTGGCGTTGGTCGCGAAGGGCGTCGAGCGTTCCGCCTTTAACGAGGAAGTCGACTTCTGAACCGTCGATCGTCTCGAACTCCATCAGAGCTTGAGTCAGCACTTCGAGGATCGGCAAGTTGTCCGCGAGAATCTTGCGGGCGCGCTCGTAGTTTGAAGTGATCAGGCGATAAATTTCCGCGTCGATCTCTTCGGCTTTCGCTTCCGAATAGTGGGCGCCCGATGATTGCTGCATGCCCAAGAATGGCTGGCCTTCACGTTTCTCCCACGCTAGAGGGCCAAGCTTTTCGCTCATACCCCATTCGCAGACCATGCGACGCGCGATGTCTGTCGCACGCTCGATGTCGTTACCGGCACCTGTCGTAAATTCTTTGTAGATCAACTCTTCCGCAGCGCGACCGCCGAAGGCGAACGCGATCGTGTTCTCAGCTTGAGTGCGTGTCAGGTTCAATGCTTCTTTTTCAGGCAAAGTCCATGTCAGGCCAAGCGCCATCCCGCGTGGAATGATAGTCACCTTATGAATCGGGTCCGAACCTGGAAGCATCTTCGCGACAAGCGTGTGCCCTGCTTCGTGATACGCCGTGATGCGTTTGTCCGATTCGCTGATGACCATCGAGCGACGTTCAGCACCCATCATGACTTTATCGCGCGCGTGTTCGAAGTCGTCTTGAGTGAGTTTTGACTTATTTGAGCGAGCTGCATTCAGGGCCGCTTCGTTCACCAAGTTTTCAAGATCGGCACCTGCAAAACCCGGAGTTCCGCGAGCGACCTTCTCAAGATCGACGTTTGACGCAAGCGGCGTCTTCTTCGCATGCACGTTTAAGATCTTCAAACGGCCACCGAGATCAGGCTTGTTCACGACAACGCGACGGTCGAAACGACCTGGACGCAAGAGCGCCGGATCGAGAACGTCAGGGCGGTTTGTCGCCGCAATCAAGATAACGCCCTCTGATGATTCGAAGCCATCCATTTCAACGAGAAGTTGGTTGAGAGTCTGTTCACGTTCATCGTGACCGCCGCCCATGCCGGCACCGCGGTGGCGACCGACTGCATCGATCTCATCGATGAAGATCAAGCAGGGCGCGTTTCGTTTACCTTGCTCGAACAAATCGCGAACACGCGAAGCACCGACACCGACGAACATTTCAACGAAGTCAGAACCCGAGATCGTGAAGAATGGAACGCCTGCTTCACCGGCAACGGCGCGAGCCAAGAGCGTCTTACCTGTGCCCGGAGGGCCGACAAGCAAAACACCCTTCGGAATACGACCACCGAGTTTCGTAAATTTCTTTGGGTCTTTTAAGAAATGAACGATCTCAACGAGATCTTCTTTTGCTTCTTCGACGCCTGCGACGTCTTGGAAGAGAACTTTGTTTTTATTCTCAGTCAGAAGGCGCGCTTTCGATTTACCGAAGTTCATCGCCTTACCGCCGCCCACTTGAATTTGGCGCAAGATGAACATGAACATCGCGACGATCAAGATCAGCGGGAGCCAGTTAATGAGAAGTGTCTGAAGAAGACCGTTGGAGTCAGCTCGCTCGTAGTTAAGTTTCACGCCCGCCTGAACAGCTTCTTCGTGCGCAACGGCCATCGGTGGCCCCGTGATCACGAAGTGCAGACCGCCGAACTCATCTTTGTATTGCGGATCGAGATCGCCCGCGATTTCAGATGGCCCTGCATCGGTACCGCCCGAACGAATCGTGACCGACTGAATCTTGTGCTCTTTGAGAGCTTTCTGATACTGCGGATATTGAAACTTTTCGTGATTGATCTGCGTACCACGTTGCGTGGCGTACATCTGAAACAAGAGGATCATCACAACTAGCAAAATTGCCCAGAGTGCCATCGTCTTCTGTGTTTGCCGCATGCGCTTAAGTCCTTTCCCTGAACCCACTATCAAGGATAGCACGGCTGGCAGATCCCACAAATACACTTACTGTGGAAAGATCGAGACTTAGTCTACGGTGGCGGCGATTTCTGAGGCAGAGATGGACCAGTCGACACCGCCTACGTGAAAGCGTGCGACTTTTTGACCAGTCGATTCAAGATGATGCAGACGCTTGATCACTTCTTCGACACGAGAAAGCGAGAAATCTCGCGCTCCGAGCGTGCGTGTCAGACTCACAATAACAGATCGTTTACGCGCAAGCTCTAGACCTTCAAACGCGCCGCGCCCGATTTTGCCAAGGGCAATATCGAGGCCTTCATCGAGCGCAGTTCCAAATGACGCTGGACTCTGTAATTCGTGAACAAGCATCTCGAGGCTTCTCGCGAAGCTGCGAACACTCCCCGAGCGCTTTGCTTCCAGAGCGGGAAGCCACTCGTTTCGAAGCCAGTTTCTGAAAAAATGAGTTTCTGCGTTTGAGGGATCGTCGATCCATTTCAAATTCTTCTCTTCGGCATAAGCACGGATCGCAGAACGCGTTTCACCAAGAAACGGTCGCAGCTTCGAGAATTCGAGGCCCGAAGCTTCCGCTGCCATCGACGCCGAATTCGCAGGGTCAAAGAGCGACATCGCTTCGAGACCGTGGGCTCCGGTTCCACGAATGAGACGCATCAGACGCGTTTCAAAAAGGTCGTCAGCGTGATGGGCCAACGCGACCGCGTCGGCTTCGAGTTTCTCTTTTAATTTCCCGAGCGAGGTCAGACGAAACTCACGGAAGGCTTCTTCCGACTGCTTGTGAAGAGGCGTATCCGGCTCGATGAGATGGCATTTCAAACCGAACGCTTCTGATTGTGACGAAACCAGATCTCGAGCTTGATGACGCGACTGGAATTGGCGCTGATCCGAAGTCGCACCGTGATGGACATGCGCGACTTCCAGGCTCAATCTGAGTTTCGCTTTCAGAGCCGCCAGAACAGACAGAAGAGCAACGGAATCCAGCCCGCCGCTACACGCGATCAGGATTTTCGAGTTCGCGACACCCTTGATCGGCTGAAGCTTGCGATAAACCGCGAATTCAAAATCGCGCAGTTTTCCTGATTGGAACGAGTCTCTCATAAGCTTACTAGACCAACGTCCCTGATCGAACGCAAGATCTGAGCCTGCGCTGAGAGCCAAATATTGTTAAGCGACCCTGTGGGTTTCCGATAAGCAACTATGCGGACTTCCTGGCGTCTTCTCAGTCTCACCGCCCTTCTCACTTTTGGCCTCGGCGTTGCGAGCACGCCGCGCGCTGAAGCGGAGTCACGCCCCTCTCAACCGCCCCTATCGACTCGCGCGAAAGCGAAACTGAAATCGCTCGCCCGCGACATGGCGGATACAGGTACGAATCTCGCGAACGGATTTAACGCGGCGGTGGGCGGTCTTAATCGGTGCGATGATCTCGGTCGCGTCACCATCGACGACCTCGACAAAATCGATACTTGTACGAACTCCAGCTTCGGCGGCAACAGAAACGATATCCTCCGGATCGCTTACTACTCGGAACAGCTGATTCTCAACGATCTTGCGTCGCAAGCGGAAGCCACTGTCGACTGCCACCTGCCGTTCTTCAACGCTTACGAAGAAGCCATGAAGCGATCAGCGAAACAGAGCGCGACGCCGCCGGAGATTCGCGACTTAAACGCCGCCGCCTTCAAAAAGTTTGAATCGAAGCAAGACGCTCTCGCTAAAGCCCATCATGCTGTTCTCGATTTGGAATCAAATGCACCCGGAATCCGTGGCGAACGCCCGACGGCTGCGACCCTTGAGGCCTACCAAAAGCAGCTGTCGAATTGAAACTGAAACGAGATGCGCTCACGGTCGACATCCCCCTCGGGACGACGGAGCCTGTTAGAGCAAAACTCTACAGCCTAATCGAGACCGGCAAGTTCGACGAAGCTAGCTTTACGGGCGCTTACGCCGCTGGCGTCGTCGAATTGAAAACCGGAATGGAAGAATTCAAAACTGAAATGAAGCGCGGTCGCCAAAATCTCGACGACCGATCGTTCTTCTACGACTTCTCAAAGATGCCGCACTTTCGAGAAGAACTCATGATGTCCGATCGCTACGCGGCTGCGCTTAGCGAATTAGGCGCAACACCGACGGCGAAGCGCAATCTGCTCTGCCGCCGTGATGCCGAATTTGTGAAAGGTCGCAGGCGCACTCAAAATGGCTTGATGGCGTTATCCATCCTTTCCATCGGCGCAAGCTTCGGTACGTCCGCTCTGCTCGCGGGCGCTGCAGAAGGCACGGCAGCTGCGCTCACGGCTCGCTCATCACATCTCGCTCTTCAAATGGGTGTCGCGATGTTCGACGTTGCGACAGTTGGAGCGAATATCCTCACAACCTGCAACGATACGACGTCGGTTATCCCGAAAAGCCCGGCCACGTGCTCGAGTGAAGATGTGTTCAACGGCATCTTGAAACGCGCAGAGGCCTCGAGCTGCTACGCGAATCTCGGCGCTGGCGCTGCCGCGCTCGCGGTTCCTCTAGCGGGCACAGCTCTCGTTAACGGGACGAAGGGGCTCGTTACTCGCGTTGCCTCAAAATTTACCTCAAACCCGCAACTCGAAGTCTGGCGCTTGGCCGAAGTCGGTGAGACTGCGGCCTCGAACGCGCTTCGATCGTCGCTCGAAACTCATCTTGCGACAGCACCCGTGGCGGAGATGGATAACTTGGTTTGGGGCATGAAGCCCGTGCTTGGCTTCAAAGTGCCTGCGAAAGTTTCGAAACTCGGTGGCTTCACTGGAGCCCGCATCGTCACGTTCGACGATGGAACAAAGGCGATTTGGAAGCCGACAACGGGCCGCAGATCTTATTCCATCGACGGTGAACTCGGCACGTATGCCGTAGACGAAAAATTGGGAGCACACCTTGTCCCCGTGACGGTCAAACGAACGATCGACGGTAAAGAAGGCACGCTCCAACTCTTCGTCGAAGGCGCAGATGATTCCGTTCAAAAGATGACTTCGCCCGATCACTTACGCTGGTTTGATACCCTCATCCGAAATTCAGATCGGCACGCAGGCAATTATCTCAGCGTTGAAGGGCGCACTGTCGCGATCGACCACGGTGTCTCGTTACGCCCCGACACCGACCGGCTCTTTCGCGAGAAAAAGAATCTTGAATTCGATCGCTCGGTCAAAGTGTTGATCGCTGAAAAGAAGTCACCCCTCAAGTTTTTGCCCGCTCGCTCGCAATTGCCGAAGGCCAAAGATCCGAAGGTCCAAGAGATTCTCGAGCAGTACCGGGACATTCGATATGACTCCGCTCGAACACTTCGCGTACGTGCGGAAACACTGCTTCCTCCGAAATCCGCTTACGAAAAATTAGTCAGCACGAGCGAATCGTCCTGGCGCGAGATTTTAGAGAAAAGCGGAACGTCGAATGAAGCCATCGCCGGGTTTCTCGCGAGACGCCGGTCGATGATCGAGTCGGTTGAAGCCGCGAAGAAAGAATTTGGTACGACCATTCTCTCGGATCGCGCCCGAACGCCGACGCCTAACCGAACCCAATCCGCCGGCCCGATAGCTACAGGTCAGATCGAAATCAAGCGAGGCGAAATGGGCATAACAGACGCCGACCTTTTTCAGCCGCTCACACCTAAACGCGAAAAAGAGATTCTCTTTTGGTCAGTTCACGAAGATCAAATGCGGATCGAGAACGGTCGCGGGGCTAGCTTCTACGATCAATAGCGGCCAAATGGCTCATTTCCGGCGGGCAAAATGTCTTTTTTGTCCCCGGCGGGGCAAAAATCCCCTATCATTTCGCTCTGTTGGGCCTTAAGACCGCCCTCAGGTTGGCGCGAGGATTGCTTCTATTCCTCTCTGAAGGAGGCGTGAGCAATCTATGAAAACCTGGATCACAGCTTTGACATGCATCATGATCGCGATTTGCTCTGGCTTCTCGCTTACCGCGAAGGCCGCGCCAGCAAACATGTCTTCACTGCCAACGATGGCAAAGCGAGACATGATTGAGCGCCTGAAAAAATTGAAAGAGACTCAGTCCTCGGAACTTGCGAATCTCGAAACTGCGATCCGTAAGCAACTTCAAGATTCAATGAGCCTCAACGTCTCAAACGAAGAAGTTCGATTCGCAACCGCCAAAGCGGGTCTTCTCGCAAAACGCCTCGATGAACTCAATTCACGCCGCGCAGAACTCAACGCTCGACGCGAAATGATCGATCGCTTGATCTTTGCGGTCGACTCGAAATACTCGAATCAACCGATCCAACAGTTTCTTGAGCAGCAGTTTTTGGAAATGGCTTCAACGGACCTATCAGAGGCACGCGACAGCCGCATGTGGAAAGCCTACACGTACTTTTCAATCGCGATGCGTGAAGTGCCAGAGCCGCGCGAAGACATGT
The DNA here is from genome assembly GCA_913776405.1 of Pseudobdellovibrionaceae bacterium. Taxonomy (GTDB): domain Bacteria; phylum Bdellovibrionota; class Bdellovibrionia; order Bdellovibrionales; family JAMPXM01; genus CAJYOV01. Next base: position 3,043 of record CAJYOV010000543.1, on the reverse strand, counting down.
TCAACGTGATCGAGAGCTACATGAATTTCTCAAACGTTCTTGATCCTAAGACGCCGGCTGAATTCTTGGCGTCTCGCAACTACACAAACGGTGTTCAAAGCGTTGCGGCTCGTCCGGTTTCACGTGAATCGATTGGCGATGATATCCCTGACACCGTCACACGCAAATCGGGTGTGCGCGCGATGACACTTGAGCTGACTCTACCGCCGAAAACGGTTTCGACTGCGACAGCGGATACGGTGTCTTCGACGTCGTCGCAAGCGCCCGTAACAACTGTCGCACCTGCAGCGACTGCTACAAATTAATCTGCAAATTAATCTGCAAGTTAATCTGGCTTATCTGATTTGACGGGCGTGACTTTTGTCTCGAACTGCCCGTCTTTTTTGATCACTTCGATCTCAGCCGTGACGCGAAATTTGTGTTCTTCCACGAAGCGCGAGGCTTCCTTCACAAAGTCGATTTTATTGATGATGCTCACGACTTCGTCGGTCACGCGATTCATCAGTTGGTCTTTCGATTTCGAAGCGCCCTGAAGAAGCACGTTCAGCGTTTCTTTCGGAAGCTTGAGCTCAGAGACTCGCGAGCGAATCGCTTCTTCTGTCATAAAGGCGGCAGAGACACCCGTCGTGACGATTTTACGAATGGCGTCTGTCATCGAGAGGCCGCCGCCGTCTTTATTATCGCGATTTTCGCGATCGGCGTCGCCCGGAAACCCTTGATCTTCATCATTTGCCATAAAGATCCTTAATGCGCTTATGGTAAGCGCTCATCATTGCAGGCAAGTTCACGTTCAAAAGTGTTTTTGCGATCATGCCGGGTACGAAGACACCGAACGTCGCTTCGACCGTGTAGGTGACTTTGGCTTTACCGGCTTGATCTTCGATCTTCCAAGAGCCTGCGTTTGTTTTGAAAATGTCGCCGCCTGCGAATGTCCACGAGACGAGTTCGTTCGGCTTGTGAGTCATCCAAAGTTGATACGTGAAGCTCTTGATGACTGAAACTTTGTACTCAACCAGCTGACGATCGCCATCGGTTTTGACGATCTTGCACTCTTTCACCTCTTGCAAGAACTCAGGATACTTCTCGTAATCCGTGACGATCTTGTAGAACTCTTCCGGTGAACAATTGAATACTTCCGTATGTTGAGTGCCTGGCATGAAGTCTCCTTACCCGAGAAGGATAACCAACCCGCGGCTGAAGGCCTACATCTTTTTGTCGAGCCGAAAGGCTCACCGTTTTTTGAAGAGAGCTTCGGCGGCGGCGCGAAGTTCGGCCGCTTTGTCGACTGGAGACGCGCCAGACGGATCGGCGCCTAAAAAGAAGTCGCAAAAGTTCGCACGATCTTTTTCTTGAACGCGATCGGCCGAGGGTTCTCTGCACTCATTGTAGGCTTTGGGATCGTAATGCTTGCAGTTCTTGCAAGCATGCACATCGGCGCGACATTTCGGGCATTCATCCCGGCGACCGGGCTGCCCCGAAAAACTCATCTCAGTTCCGCAAGCGTGGCATTTGATTTTGACGTTCGACATGGGCGCGTTCGACTTTCAGCTTACCAACCGAGCGAGCCGAAGCCGCCTGGTTTTTTCTCTAAGCTGTGCTGAGCCTCGATGTTGCGGATCGTGCCTGTTGCCGATCGCATGACGATCGAGTGAGTGAGCGCTTTTTTCCCAGGAATGAAGCGAACACCTTTCAGAAGCGGACCTGTTGTGATGCCGGTTGCGCAGAACATGACATCGCCTCGAGCCATTTCTTCTAACGAGTAGGCTTTGTCGAGTTCCTTCACACCCATGCGAAGAGCACGAGCGCGCTCTTCTTCGTTGCGGAATTTTAAACGGCCTTGGAAATCGCCACCCAAGCATTTCATCGCAGCAGCACTGATGACGCCCTCGGGCGCACCACCGATGCCGATCAAGAGATCGATCCCGGCGTCATCGATGCCGGTTGCAACGGCCGCAGAAACATCGCCGTCACCAATCAACTGAATCCGCGCACCGAGCACGCGAGTCCGACGAATGATTTCTTCGTGACGCGGACGATTCATGATGACGACTGTCACTTCCGACACATCTTTACCGATCGCCTTTGCGACGTTTCGAATGTTGTCTTCGATGGGTGCGTCAATATCGATCTTGCCTTTAGCCAGTGGCCCGCACGCAATTTTGTCCATGTAAGTGTCTGGTGCATGCAGGAAGTTGCCACGCTCAGCCACCGCAATCACGGCAATGGCACCGACGCCACCGGTCGCACAGATCGTTGTGCCTTCGAGTGGATCAAGCGCGATATCGATCTTTGGGCAATCGAGGATTGAACCGTCTGCGCCTTGGCCCACGCGCTCACCGATATACAGCATCGGCGCTTCATCGCGTTCGCCTTCACCGATGACGACGGTGCCGTCGATGCGAACGCTGTTGAACGCTTTTCTCATGGCATCGACCGCGGCTTGATCGGCTGACTTCTCGTCACCGCGACCCATCCACTTCGAAGACGCAAGCGCCGCAGCTTCCGTGATGCGTACAAATTCGAGAGCGAGGTTTCGATCCATTCCGGTTGAAGAAAGACCCGCTTGATTTGAAGTCGATGAGTTTGCCACTGCGTTCCTTCCGATTTGAACCGATCTAGGCCGGCTCGAATCCATTCAGAAAAAGAAATCTGTTTGCCTCTGGATCAAATCAAAATTCAATCTCGCTCACAACGCATAACGCTGAGAGACCTAAAGGGTTAGTGCGGCCATGCCTCTGACCAAGTCGTCGCCTTGAAGAGGTCACGCGCCTCCGTGGGCAACCGAACGGGGCAGAAGTCTTTGTCGAGCGGCACGAGCGTCGTCTTACCCGTAGCGACTAAGATTCGATCACTTTTCGCATCTTTATCCGCCGCGCTACCCGCAGCGGCTTCGATCAGGCCTTTTTGATACTGAGCGAACGTCGACTCAGAAATAATTTTTTCGACAGCATACTGGATCCGAATCCGCACGCCATCGAGTTTGGCCTGCATCCAAATCTCAATTTGATCGTCGAATTTTAGCGGTCGCTTATAGCTGACCTGA
>CAJYOV010000542.1 GCA_913776405.1 Pseudobdellovibrionaceae bacterium | reverse complement strand
TGATCAACAACGCAGGCATTCAGCACGTTTCGCCCGTAGATGAATTCCCAGAAGAAAAGTGGGACGCCATTCTTGCAATCAATCTCACCTCGAACTTTCACGCAATCAAAGCTGCGCTTCCAAAGATGAAACAAAAAGGATGGGGCCGCGTGATCAACCTTGCGTCGGTTCATGGCGTCGTCGCATCACCGTTTAAGTCGGCGTACGTCGCAGCGAAACACGGCGTTCTCGGTTTAACGAAAACAGTCGCGCTTGAACTCGCAGACACGAAAATCACGTGCAACGCAATTTGCCCGGGTTACGTTCGCACGCCACTTGTCGAAAACCAGATTGATCAACAAGCGGAAGCAAATAAAATTCCTCGTGATCGCGTGATTCGCGAAGTGATTTTAGCTGCGCAACCGAAGAAAGAGTTTATCGAAGTCGAACAGCTCGGCGCTCTTGCGGTCTTCTTGTGCTCAGACGCAGGTTCAACTGTGACCGGAGCTAACTTCAATATGGACGGCGGCTGGACCGCTCGTTAACTTCCATTTCCCGTCGACACCTTCAAAGCTTTGAGCCGCGATCGACTCAAAGCTTTTTTTATTCCAAGCACGCGTTTCAACTTTCACGGCATGGGGATGACTCGAAAGCACTTCGATCACGTTATAGGCGTTTGCTTGCCCGCCGCGGAGTCGGTTCGAGATCGCAGTGCCTGCAGCAATCAAGAGGGGGCCATCTGGGTGAAGCGTTGCACCCCCTTGATGCAAATGCCCTGAAAGAATCAGATCCGGTTTCTCGCCGAGAATTTTCGACAGCTTCATGAACCCTTCGCTTGGCGGATGGTGCATCATCAGGATTCGCAAGCGATCGGCGTTCGAGAGCCAAGTCTTCCGTGTGGACTTGATCTGCGAGGAGCGCACCCGGCCCTCTTTCCAGCGCCATCTCGTCACAGTGTTCAATCCGACCACACATATTTCCGAATCGACAAGAATGGGGTCGGGGTCTGTGTTGATGTGGCGGCGATACCCACGAAGCGGTTGAAGGAATCTGAGCGGCCAGTGATAAAGAGGTATGTCGTGATTGCCGGGAATCGCGATGAAGGGGCAAGGAAGTCGCTTCAAGAATGCTGCAGCCTCTTCAAATTGCGAAGCGCGTGCGCGTTGAGTGAAGTCACCGGAGATGAGCGCGTAGTCGGGCTTTTGCTCGATTACATCATCGAGAATCGCCTCTGACATGCCCTTGTCCGTTCGCCCAAAGTGGAGATCTGAGAGATGAACCAAACGCCGCATAAGTCCCTTTCAGCGCTCCTTCTGATTAATCCCAAGTCAAGACAAGGGGCTGAGGCTCTCGAGTGCGCTCAGGAGAACTTAACTCGGCGTGGGTTTAAGGTCATGGTGCCGAAGTTTGAATCTCCTAACGAATTCTCCACGCTTATCGAACAATACGCATCCCAAATCGATCTTGTTGTGGTCGGTGGTGGCGACGGCAGTGTCCGTTCAGCCATCGAAGGTGTGATGAAGGCGGATTTGCCTCTCGGAGTTCTGCCTCTCGGAACGGCGAATAACTTCGCTCGGAACCTCGGAATTGAAAACAGCATTGAAAGCGCGTGCGATGTGTTGATTGGCGGGCACGAAACGCGAGTCGACGTGGAGAGGTCAATGGTTTCTACTTCTTAAATGTCGCGGGGTTGGGCCTCAGCACAGAAGTTAATCAAACGGTTCCGAAAGAATTTAAGAAACGTTGGGGTGTGATTGCGTACATCGTGACGGCCTTCAAGACGTGGAAGAATTCTCGCGCTCATCGCGTTTGGATCACGTGCGATGGCAAGCAAAAGAAAGTTCGTACTCATCAACTCACGATCTGTAATGGCCGCTACTTCGGAAACGGCATCACGATCGCGCCAGAAGCGACGATCAATGATGCGAAGCTCGATTTGATCAGCCTCGAGTCACGCACGCTCTGGCACGGCATCGGTCATATGCTGAAGCTTGTTCTCGGAACGTCGAAAAAGCGCGACGGCTTCGTGCGTTTGAGCGGGTCGGAGATCGTCATTGAGACGTCGAAGCCACGCGATATCGACACAGATGGCGAAATTCTGACCCGCACGCCGGCGAGATTCAAAGTCCACCGTTCGGCTCTTCGCGTAATTGCGAGAGAAATTGTCGAGCCCGAATTAAAAGAAAGTGCGCTCTTGCAAAAGCTCGAGGTTAAATCAGACGTTGCCCTCGCTTAATCGGGCGACCTGATTTCACAAGGAGCCTTTGTCGTGACGCAAAACTTGAAATTTGGACTTATCGCGTTTCAGCTCTTCTTGAGCGTCGCGGCTTGCAGCCTTTTTACTCCATCGCGCGCTGAGGCCGTGACAAGACCCATCTTCATTAGCGGCACGGCGATTCTCATCATGGAAGGGTTCTCTGCTTCCGGCAGTGCAGACCCACAACCGCAAGAGCTTTACGATTCGATGGCGATGGAGCCCGTTCAAACCTCAGGCGGCTACGCGAAGGTCATCAAAACAGAAACGAAAGATTTTAGCCTCACGTGCGGAACAAAAGGCAATGGCGTCGTTTGTAATATCGTTGTGAAGGCGTCTGCGCGCGCTCGCGTTGACGGCGGCTCGCGTTCGGCCGAAGTGGTCATCGAAGGCGCAGAGGCGCAAGAGTTTTTCACGAAACTTGCGGGCGCGGGAGCCTCTCAAGCTTACGTTCATGAAACGCGCGATCGCTGGATTCGGATCGAATCGCAACCGACGCGTTTCACGTTCTCATTCAAACAGCTCTAAGAGCACGTTGAACGGCAGGTCGGTCACCGACCTCTTTCATCCAGCGCTTGATTGACGGATATTTCGTTTCATCGATCGATTCTTTGTAGAACATCTCGAATCCACGCATCCATGGGTAAGTCGTGATATCTGCGATCGTGTAGGTTTCGCCCGCGATAAATTTGTTCTTCGCAAGCTGCGTCTCCAAAACGTCGAAGAGACGGTGAGCTTCGGTTTGGTAGCGCTCGATCGCATAAGGGATCTTTTCTTTCGCGAAAACCTTGAAGTGCCCGAATTGGCCAAGCATCGGCCCGAGGCCTGCCGCCTGAAACAGCGACCACTCTAGAACCGCATAGCGTTCTGGCCCGCTCGCCGGTAAGAACTTCTTATATTTCTCCGCGAGATAAATCAGAATCGCAACGCTCTCAAAGATCGCGACGCCGTCGTCGACTAGCGCCGGAATTTTACCGTTCGGGTTGATCTTCAAAAATTCAGGCGTTTTCTGTTCGCCTTTTGAAATGTCGATTTTCTTTACGTTGTACGGCACTCCAAGCTCTTCGAGCATGATCGGAATTTTCTGACCGTTTGGTGTCCCAAATGTATACAAGTCCATGGTCCAGTTAGTCCTTCTCCTGCGGTTCGTTTAGAGACCGAAGGTCAAGTTGAATGTCATCAGAGTCGATGAGGAGAACGGCAGAGTCAAAGAGGCAAAATCATGAGTACGATCAAGGTTTTCAAAAAAGGTGAGGCCCTCTATCGCGAAGGCGAAAAGGTCACGACGGTTTACCTCGTTCAGTCGGGGTCGGTGAGTTTGAATCTGGCCCGCCAAAAACAAACGATCGAACTTTGTATTGTCGGCACTCAACAGATCGTCGGTGAACACGCTCTCTCAGGTGCAACAACGCATCCGCACTCAGCCATCTGTGTTGTCGAAACGAAAGTGATCGAACTTCCCGTTGAAGCTGTGAAAGCTCAGCTTGAAGGCGCATCGCAACTTTTTAGGTTTCTAGCCAAGGGCTTGTCTGACAAATTGAAAGTTGTCTTTAAAGAATTGCAGTCCGCTCGTTTAGAGCGCGACAACACGCCGTGCCCTCCCGACCAAGCTGCTAAAGTCTTCGGCGCTCTCTATCATTCGGCTCGCTTGAAGAGCGAAACAGAAAAAGATGGGTCGATTAAAGCGAACTTCCCGGCGATGAAGCAGTACGCGCAGCGGATCTTTTTAGAATCGCCAAAGCGTCTCGAGCAGACAGCGAATATCTTCGTAAAGCTTGGTGTCGCAAACTACATCTGGGTGAAAGACGAAAACGATCCTGAAGCCGTCGAAGAAATTGGCTTTCTCGTTTTCAAGAATGCAGATGCGCTCTCGATGGTTGAGCAGTTCTTCGAGTTTTATCAGTATTACTATTTCAAGGGCGGTAAGGGCGAGCTTCTGAAGACCGACGACCGAGTGATCCAAATCACGCAATGCCTCGTCGACGTCGGTACGGGTGAGCCCATCGATCGAAACGGCGCTGTTCGTCTCGATTATTCTAAAGTGGTCGAAAAGGTGAAAGACTCAATGGGTCTTCAACTCAACGGCGATCACTTCACTTTACTTGAAAACAAGGGACTCTTCGTCAAGCGTCAGTCGACGGATACGGGCGTCTTTCTCCAATTCGAGTTCCGAGAATTCGAGCGTACGGTTAAAATCTGGCGCGTGATGCGCGAGATGGAGCGTTGGAACGAAAAGGGTTCTGTCGATCCGAACGAGCCCGTCGTTGAATATGCGAAACCGAAAAAACCAGGGCAACACGAGTGCCCTTCGTGCGCACATCCTTACGAGGCTCAAGCGAAGTTTTGCTCAGAGTGCGGCACGAAGTTAACTCCCGTTGCAGCTTAAGTAGTAAAAGGAGATCGCGGGCCATGTTTTCAAAACAAGCCTCGGGTGTATTGGTTTTCGGTCTCGGCGCTTGCGTCGGCATTGCGCTCTCGCTGAAGACTGCTCCTATCCAGACCGCTCAGATGGAGCCTCTTTTCGGAGGCGCGCCAGTCGTTCATGCGAACGCCAGCGTGCTGCCGAAACCGGAACTCTTCAAGACCGAGCAATCGTCGCTGGAGCGCGATCTTGATTCCGACATCGAGTCCTTCATGGCTGTGGTCGAAGATCCAAATTTCAATGGTGACGGCTGCGAGCTTCTACTCAAAGACACCTATAAGAAACTCTTGAACGCCACCCCTGAGGATTTCGCACGCGGCTCCCAAGCGCGTCGCAATTACGCAGCTCACGGGACTCATTACGTGCGAGAACTTTTCGACGCCCGAGTCGAGCTTCGGCATCGTCTCGGCGAATTGGCTGCGAAAAAGCAAGTCACGCCTGGGTGTATTGAAGCCGCGAGGGACCTCTTCCGCGCTTCGAGAATACTTGAAGACCTCTTGGGCGAGATCGCTCTTGGGTTCCCGCAATTCAATAAATCGAAGCGAGCGCCGGTCCTTCGCGGTGAAGCCCCGTGGTTTCTCCTGAATAAAGATATTGGTAAATTCAGTCTTCGTTCAGGTGACGTGATTCTCTCGCGCGGCACGGCGTTTACGAG
>CAJYOV010000541.1 GCA_913776405.1 Pseudobdellovibrionaceae bacterium | reverse complement strand
CTCGTTGGGACCTGCTCTGCGAATCAACTTGTTTGGCAAACTGTTGCCTTCATAAGGACGCCATAATGAACAAAACCGGTGCCGATCAGCGAAAGTTTCTTTCTATTTCCGATCTGAAGTTTCAGCGTGAATTCGTTGGTCTTATGGTTTTCGTCGCCATCTCATCGATCTTCATCATGTTAGTCGGCAGCTACTTCATGATCGAGCGCTTCGCGACACTTGCCTCGAACCTTGCAGCGATTAGCGGCAACGTCGAGGGCGAAGTTCACGCTCAGATGCAGCGAATCTGGCTCATGATGATCGGTGTGGCTCTCGTGAATTGCGGTTGTATCGCGATCTTCGCGTTCTGGTTTTCGAAGCGCGTTTCGGGAATCATCTTTCGGATGACTCGCGACTTGAATCGATTCGCAGATGGCGAACAAGTTCCCAAGATCGTGCCCCGAGAAGGCGATTTCTTCCTAACGATGGTCGATGCCGTGAACCGAGTTTTCGAAACTCGCAGATCGAAGTCTTGAGCCGTTTTGAGAGAGATCAGAATTTTTCGCGACGATTCGCTTTCTTTTCCGAGTGCTCTTTTTTCGATTTCAATCGCCGCATCTTCGAACCGAAGGTTGGCTTCGTTGCTTTACGAACCTTCGGCGGCTTCCAGACACTGGCGAGCATCTCTTTGAGCTTTGTCAGACATTCGGCGACGTTTCGCCCCTGATCGCGATGAGCATCGCTCATCACGACGAGATCACCTTCTTCATTAAGCCTTGAACCGAACTGCGTGAGAAAGCGTTGGCGAACGCCTTCTGGAATCGCATTCGTTGTCGTCGGATTCCATTTCAGAACCGCTTTACTGTTCACCTTATTGACGTTCTGCCCACCCTTACCCGAACTCCGGGCGAAGGTGAAATGCAGCTCGTCTTGTGGCAGTGAAATATCGGCAGCTCTCATGAAATTAAACTTCCATTCTGCTCACGTCGGCTTGCGAGAGGCGCGTAAGGAATTCAGCGAGCATTTGCACCGACTGGCCATTGCCTCCCGACTCGCTGTAAGCGCCTCCAACGCCATCTTTCCATGCGTAGATATCGAGGTGAGCCCACGCCGTTTGACCGACGAACAGTTCGAGAAACAACGCTGCCGTGATTGCACCTGCAAACCCGTCAGACGCGTTTGCGTAATCGGCAAACGTTGAACGCAGCAAACCCTTGTACGGTTGGAACAGTGGCATCCGCCACATGTATTCGCCGCGGTCCGTACCTGAACGCGTAAGTGCATTTGCAAGAGCGTCTGAGTTCGAGAAAAGGCCCGCAATGTCTGCGCCGAGACCAACCTTAATCGCACCTGTCAGAGTCGCGAAGTTGATGACGGCTTCTGGTGCGTCGTCGCCCGATTGTTTCACCGCATAATCGAGAGCGTCTGCAAGTACGAGGCGACCTTCTGCATCCGTGTTATGAATCTCAACTGTGATTCCTGCGCGCGACGTGACGATATCGCCCGGGCGGAACGACGCTTTTCCGATAGCGTTCTCGGCAATCGCTAAATAAATATCGAGAGGGCGATCAAGCTGAGTAGCTTCAACCCACTTCGCGATTGCGACGCAAACGGCAGAGCCGCCCATATCCTTCTTCATCCAGCGCATGGCAGAGGACGGCTTAATGTCGAGGCCGCCCGTATCGAACGTGATGCCCTTACCGACAAGAGCAAGGGGCCTTTGACCATTTGAATTCGCAGGACGATAGCGCATGTGAACGAGACGTGGGCCCTCAGACGCGGCGTCACCGACCGCTTTCAAGAGATTCATGTTCTCATCGATCAGTCGCTGGCCCTCGAGAATTTCGACAGTCATCGTACGGCTGTTCGCGAAGAGAGCTGCGACCGCATTCGCGTAAGCTTTCGGATTGAGGTCGCCGCCTGGAGTGTTGACGAGGTGTCGCGCGATGTTCACGGACAAAGCGAGGTCTGATGCAGCCTGAATTTCGGCATCACCGAATGAGCCCTCGTCGCCGCGAAGAAGGATTTGCGGAAGCTTCTTACGAGGTCTACGTGGATTGCCACGGTTTTCTGCGAAGGTGTATGCTGCCAGCTCAAGGCCGATCAAAAGGCCTTTACGCTCTTCTGCAGAGAGACCCATGGCTTCAACGACGAGCTTCTCTACTTTTTGCGCAACAACCTGAGTGACGATCGATCCGGCGAGGTCGCGCATGCGTGCGTACGGTGATTTGGCAAGCGATGCGTCCGACGAGCCAGGCGCCGGCTGAGGCGTTGTCGATGGACGGATGATCCAAACGAGCCCTTGCGCACCTTGGAAATGAAGAATTTCGTTCTCGGACTCCAGAGCCGATGCCATCTGCCACTTATTCAGGTGAGTCGTAAGAAGCTCACGTGATTTTTTTAAGTCGCGATTTGTGAGAACCAGGAGCTGTGCGCGCGAACCCGAGCGCACTTCAGCGCCTTTTGCACGACGAGCCGTCGAAATCCAAGTCTCAAAAGGCAAGCCCATCAGAGAGCTTGCGTTCATTTTAGGTGCCGATTTTTTTGTAGAAGAGTTTGCAGCTTTGACTGACGTTTTCTGTGTTGCGCGGGCTTTCGCCATGAGAGAGGGCTCCTAGTGACATGATGTCGTAAAAACCCTCTTAGGCTATCCCAACCCTCGCCTTAGTCAATCAAGCCAAGCCACGATTTTAAGTAGGTGCCTTGAGGAAACTCGGGGCGTTGTGGATGATCGGGTCCGTG
>CAJYOV010000540.1 GCA_913776405.1 Pseudobdellovibrionaceae bacterium | reverse complement strand
CCGTCGAGGCTTGTGCACGTCTGGTTGAATTTCGAGTAATAGCCCTTGTTGATCAAGACTGCCTTTGATCCGTTTGGAACTTCAAGAACGCAGACCTTCTGATCGTTCTGAAAGTTTGAATCGATCTGCATCGCCGTAACAAGCGTGTTGCAAGTCGCAAGTGCGCCATAAGCTCCGTCTTCATTGACCCAGGCGCCGTTTTTACACTCGGCAGTAATCGAGCAACTAGACGAATTTGGCAGATCGTACTTCTCATCCGTGACCAATGCACCACTTAGCGAAGCAGGTAATGTGAACGAGCCTTTCCCATTCGGATAGTTGACAACTTGAGCGGGGCACTTCTTACCTGAAGTTGGTTTGTCTATGTTGGCGGCTGTGTACCACTCAGGGTACGCAGGAGTGATCTTACGGCACATCTTTTTACCGGTATTCAACTGATAGCCGCTCGGGATTGCGCACTTGTTGCCTTTAAAGTTGTAGCCTTTCATTTTACAAGCGCCGCCAACACCCGTAGCGCAAGCCGCAAGACCGCCTACGGCTGCACCGACAGCGGCTGCAACAGCAACTGCTCCACCCGTGAGAATCCCGCCACCGACGATGAGTGCAAACGTTAAAAAGCTAAATGGCTTTTTCTTGTAGCACGCATAACAAGGCGCAGGCTGGAAGTAGCGACCTTGAGTCGCCGCGATTTTCGGATTTAAGGCGCTCTTCTGAGTCGCAAGAACTTGGAAGTTCCCAGCAGCATCGACTGTCGCCACATCCATCGCGATGTCACAGCCCCAGAGACCATCGGGTGTCGAACTTGTAGAGTTATTGTAGTTCAGGACGTAGCGAACTTCGCCCGGACCGTCTTTCACGAAGTTCACGCTGACTGGCTTGATTCCACAAGCTGTGACTTCGTTACATGGCACCCAAGGCGGCGTGATCGGGTTCTTAAGCGTGTTGTATTCGTTGCCTCTCATGGCTGCGTTGACGGCACCTTCACAGTAGTTCGGGCTCAGCTGGCGTGAAACGTCACGACAGAGAAAGATTGTGCCTGAGTCGATCGCTTCGTGTTTTGGAACGCTCGTCTTGAAGCCGACTTCCATCCGAACGAACGCCTGGCTGCGAACAGCAGGCGTGTGTGAGCACTCTTGGCGATTGCGAATCTGGCCCGGCAGCATTGTGTATTCGAATGGCTCAATCGAAGCCGAATCGGTCGAGGCATCGAACGCGTTTAAGATGACACTCAGCTTTGGCGATTGAAGATCGATCGGATAGAAGAAATCTTCCGACGCTTCACAGGACTTCGTGGCACCGGTGCCGTCTGTGAATGTGCCTTTAAGCGCGACTCTGTAACCGAGACTTGCAGATGTCGAAGTCGGGAATGTGCCGATCCCATTTCCAGCGAGCGCAGCGTCGGGGTTTTGGCCTTGAGGCCGCGCCCAAGTTTGAGGGCCGACAGATTGTTCTTCACCGGTTCCGACGTTAATCGTTTTGATCGCGATTTCTGTTTTGAAATCTTTGAGATTGTCTTGGTCAATCGCAGCCGGAAGTGTTTCTGAGCCTTTGTGCGGAATCGACGCGAAGTCGACACCCGACTGAATGCCAGGAACGCTGTTGTAAAGTGAAGCCAAAAATCCGACTGAACCTTTTTGAAGAAGGTGAGTGTTCAGTTCGCGAACGGCACCTGTTCCCGCGATGATGTCCGTCGACTTAACTTTGCCCATGCGGACGGAATCGTCGACCCATGAGTCGCCCGTCACGGCACCGGCCGGAGTCATCGTCTTTCCGGTTTCACCTGTCGATTTGCCTTTCCATTCGTAGCCCGGCGCAATTGCGGTCATCTCGCGGATGTAACCGAGTTGCGAATCAAGCGCAGCTTTACAAGAGGAGTTGCGAGTCATATTTCTCGTGGTGGCCATCTGTTGGCTGAAGAATGAGCCAGCGGCCAACGCCGAAACGGCGACGACAGACATCGCCACCATGATTTCAACGAGCGAGGCACCACGTGATGTGAATGGCGTCAAACGAGCGGATCTAAAGCGCGGATGGTGAGAACTCATACTCTAATTGTTCGTCGCCTCAGAACGAGAATCAATTCAATTTAACATTGAATTAAGAGATGCGTTTACTGCGCTCCCAGTGCTTCAATTCGACACGGCCCTCATGGATTTCGATATAGGGAGTGCCAATTAGCCAGCTTCCGGAGTTGAAGTAAGTTGCGCCGTTTGGCAGCTCAGCCTTTCCCGCGTGGTGGGTGTGTCCGAAGACAACAGAGTCAAAACCACGCTCGGAGAGTTCAATTGCGGCTCTCCGAAACGCTGCGTGTTCGCCCGTGATTCCGATCGTGGATTTCTGCCAGACGTACTTCGATTTGAACTTCTCAAACGCGATCCAAAGTTTGTAGAGGCTTGGGTGCAGCTTCAAAGCGAAACCACCGAGCCATGTTACAAACTCATAAAGAGCCGGACGCTTCACGAAGAAGGGGTCGTAAAGGTGGCCATGCTCAATCCGAACTCTTTGCGAGCCCGATTTCACGTTGAGAAAAGGGGCCATCATGAAGCCACCCCAGTCGTTCAAGAAATTTTCAAGAACGATGTCGTGATTGCCAATCACGTAGTAGATGTTGCGACCATTTCCGGTGAAAGATTTGATCGCGTGAAAGACTTCGGGAACGTCGCGTGCAATTTTGGTGAAACTCACTTGCGCGATTTCGAACCCGTCGCCGTTGATCACGACATCAAAACCTTCTTTCGCCGCCCAGTGAAAGAATTCGACCGTCGGCATCTTCGCTTTTGAAAAGGGGTTTCCCAGATGAAGATCTGAAATCACGACGAGTTTCCGATCACGAATCTCCGTGATCATGTCGACGCACCTGAGTCGCTCGAAAGCTGCTGGGTCTCTTCTTCACTCAGCTCGTGATTTTGATATTCAGAACCTTGGATGATCGCGCGAAGCGAGTCAGCTGTGGAACCGGCACGGTTCAATTCTTTCATCAGCGTGTCGTTCGTGACTCGAATCCGCCGAGAGAGTGATTGCAGCATCTCAAACGCAAACGTAGGGTCGCGACGAATCTTCAAGAGAAAGCCGCCCGGTTGGATTGCGAGCAACTTCGTAGCGCCACGTGCACGCGCGGTAGCCGAACGCGGTAACGATTCGAGCAGCGACATCTCGCCAACGAACTCGCCTCGGTGGAGGACGCCGAGCGTGACTTCCGCCGCAGCTGCTTTTTTCGTTACGACGATTTCACCAGCTAACACGACATACATCTCACGACTGTCGTCACCTTCCATGAAGATGAGATCGCCGCTCAGACCACGCTTTTTTAAGACA
>CAJYOV010000539.1 GCA_913776405.1 Pseudobdellovibrionaceae bacterium | reverse complement strand
CACGAATAAAAGCGCTCAAGAATTACCTAAATACTTTGTTTTGATGCGCATGCAATCAGGCTGGGACATCACGCTGAGCCTCGACCCGAAACAACACGCAAACGGCTCAACCCAAGACGACATGTTCATTGAGTACGCGCCGAGCGAAATACTACGTGCTGGCGGCATGTCTTTTGGACCTGCGATGCAGCCCATGCTTCGTCACGCTGGCGGCTTCTCCGTCGTGAACGGTATCATCACGGCAACGACGGACAATGGTCATACGGCAAACCTCGATTATCTTTCGTCAGGAAATGGTGAAGGCAAAGCGCCTTACGTGCCTGCTGAAATCGCGGCTTCATCAAAAGCGGGCTCACTCGGTGTCGTGTTTTCAGGCCAATCGATTTCCCTCGATCGCGACGTTATGATGACAAGCACGTCGAACGTTGAGTCACTTCGCTCATCGGTCAACCTTGCGGACTTCCGTAAAATGATCGACGCATCCCTCAAGCGCGATGAATTTTTTAAAGCTCAACAGGCGATGCTCAATAATGCTGCGGCTATCGCAAAACTCAACGACCTGATGACGGCATCGAAGGCGACTGAAGAATCAGACCCGACGATCAAGGCAGGTAAGATTCTCGCGGCCGCCTTTGCTTCTGAAACAGCCTATCAGGGTCAGATCGATATTTTTGCAGATCTCGATTCGCACGCATCCCACGAGGGACGACACCTTGAAGCACAGAAAAAAGCGTGGGAGCAAGTCGCATCTGTTTTCGATACGTTCAAGAAAACGCAGGTGGGCTCAACAGGCCTGAGCCTTTTTGATCGCACTCTCTTCATGGTTATTTCTGAATTCTCTCGAACGCCAGCGCTGAACGGTGCAAAAGGCAAAGACCACAACCCACTAACAAACTCGGCGGTATTTGCCGGTGGCCTCGCGAAGCCAAACGTCACATTCGGTGAGAGTCACTTGATCGTAAAAGCAAAATCGAAGTCGGGCATGTCGTCGCACACGGCGCTGCCGATTGATCTTGCGACAGGCGTAACTGCGAAGACTCGCAAGGAAGCCGAAGCGCGTGGTTTGATTTACATCACGCCTGAGATTCTGATTTCGACTGTTGCTGACACGCTTTCGGTTGATCGCACGAAGTTTCGCTCGATTCCGGCTGCAACACCTTCGATTAAGGCGTTACTCGCGACGTAACCTAGCAACCACGCGCTCAAGTTTGCGGACGTCGGAATGCAAGTCGCGAACGACGCGCTCGAAGTCGGTAGAAACGTTGAGCTTCAGTTTCGAGAACTGACGAGAGTCTTTTTCGATTGCGTGGAAGTTCCACGCAGGCGATTGCTTCGCTTTCTTTAAAGCTCGCTGCGAGTTTCGTAGTTTCGACGCAAGCGATTTCAGCATCGATTTCAATCGCCCCAAGCTCTGGAACTTCGAGGGCGCAGACGTAGCGCCTGAAGCTTCGCGTTCTTCAGCGATGCGGTCCGCCATTGCAAGCAGCGCTTCAAGACGCGAAAGATCGCGATCTTCGTAAGCTTGCTGAACCTCAAACCACATCTCTGTTTCTTCAGGCGAGAGCCCGCCATTCATGTCGGGATGAAGTCGTTTCGCGAGTTGGCGATAAAGTTGTTTCGCATCGGCATCACGCTGCTCTGCTTTGCGCGAAGCTGCGCTTGAGCGAGCACTCGACGAAGTCGAGTTGTCATCGCGTGAGTAAGACTGACGATCAAAGTTTTCGTCAGAAGAGCTTTTGCCGCGGGCTTGACGGTCATCGTCGGATTCATCGCCGCTGTCGTCTCGATCGCTTTCGTCGGCTTGCGTGCGTTCGCGCATTTTCCGCATGAGGTCTTGAGTGCGCTTCATCTCTAAATATTCAAGATACCCTTCGCGCGGTGAAGCGCCCGTTTCGCGGACAAAGTCTTCGACGAATTCTAAAATTTCTTCGAGCTCGACGTACTTCTCGTGAAGAAGACGCATCTTCGATATTTCGGATGCGAATTCGGTTTGAACCCACAGCGAGTAACGAGGCTCATCCGACTTTTCATGAAGCGTTAGGCGATCTTGCGACGCTTTCAAGCGAGCCACTGCGGCCAGATATTTTTTGTGTTCGGCGCGAATCAACGGCGCACTGTCGATCCAGATTAAAGCTGACATGCCTAGACTCCCCGAGCGCCAATGTTGACTTACACCTAACTTACACGAAAAATGAGAGACTTACAACGCCACTTGGAAGAACCTAATCTCATGAAGCTATTAATTGTCGAGAGCCCGGGAAAATTGAAAACGCTCCGCAAGATTTTGGGCCCTGAGTGGATCCTCGAGGCTAGCGTTGGCCATACGACTGAGCTAGCACACGACGGGGCTAAAAAGCTCGGTTTCGACCTCGCTGGAAACCAAGTCGTTACGCGGTATATTCCCCGTGGCTCGCGCGGTAAACAAGTGCTTTCGCATTTACGACAAGCCGTCAAACGCGCTGACGAAGTGTACTTAGCAATGGATCCCGATCGCGAAGGCGAAGCCATCGCGTGGCACCTCGTTGAACAGTTAAAACTGAAAAAGTTCGTGCGCGTTTCGTACACGCAGATCACGGCAAGCGCGGTTCTGGCAGCGATCGCGAACCCACGCAAACTCGATTACCCACTCGTCCATGCCCAGAGAGCTCGCCAATGCCTGGATAAACTTGTGGGTTATGAAGTAAGCCCTCTTCTTTGGAAATCGAGCGGCGGCAAAAGCGCTGGCCGCGTTCAGAGCGCAACCCTGCATCTCATTTGCGAGCGCGAGCGAGAACGTCTGAGATTCAAACCTCAAGACTACTGGACGCTCCACGCGCTTTATGCCGAAGGCTTCACCGCTATTTACGAGCCCTTGAAAGCTTCGACGGGCTCGCAGGCTCCCAGCGCAACTCTCGAGGCAAAAGGTATTTCGACAAATGGCTCGCCTAACCAAGTCAGTCCCGTCGATCACGGCGACGCCGAAAGCGCAGCTTCGCGGGTCACGTCCGCGGCGGAAGCCAAGCGCATCGAAGAAGTTGCGAAAGCGCACCCGCACATCGTGACGGACGTTCTCGACAAAGAAGAGAGACGCCTTCCGCCTGCGCCGTTTATCACCTCGTCACTCCAACAGATGGCAAACGTGCGCTTGCGACTTTCACCGCAGCAAACGATGAAGATCGCGCAAGAGCTCTACGAAGGTGTCGGTGGCAGCGGTTTGATCACTTACATGCGAACCGACGCTGTCACTCTCTCGCCTGAATTCGTTCAAGACGCGCGCAACTGGCTCTCGACAAATGCTCCGCAAGTTCTAGCCGAACGTGCGCCGACATTCCGAACCTCCGCGCAAGCACAAGGCGCTCACGAAGCCATTCGCCCAACGGACGTTTCCAAAACGCCTGAATCCTTGCGAAACACACTGAACGCGGACCAATTCCGCGTTTATGAAATGATTTGGTCACGCGCTGTCGCGAGCCAATGTAAGGCCGCGACGCTCTCGAAAGGCCGTGTGGTTATCGAAGCTGGTCCTACCCGCTGGGTAGCTCGCCGCTCATCCGTAGTCGACGAAGGCTACCTCCGGTTCTGGAAAAACACCGAAGACGATCAGATCCTGCCCGATGTGCGAAAAGGTCAGACGCTAAAGTTAAAAGCCATCAAAACAGAAAAGAAGTCGACTCAACCACCCCCGCGCTATAGCGAAGCGAAGTTGATTCAACTCATGGAAAAACTCGGCATCGGTCGACCGAGCACATACGCATCGACAGTCGCAACTCTGAAAGAACGCGACTACGCATTTTTAGAGAAAAACGTGATCGCGCCAACCGCGCTTGGGCTCCTGACCGACGATGTTCTGATGAAAGCCATGCCTGATATTGTCGACATCGACTTCACCGCAAAAATGGAGACATCTCTAGACCAAATCGCCGAAGGCCGAATCGAGTGGCAGGGCTTTCTCTGCAATTGGAATTCGAGCTATTTGCAGGCAGCCCTTGCGACCGCTCGGCGCTACCTCTCTAGCAGCCCTGTGACACCGCTCGTTTCAGCACCCTGGAAGTCAAAATCATCTGGCAAAGGTCGCTCTAAGTTCTCGCGCTCAAAGTTTGCGAAGAAGAAAACGGATCCCGAAGTTCCGTTCTAAAAAAACAAAGAGCCGATGGCTGAAACCACCGGCTCTCCTTTTCGCATCTGAGAAAACCCCAGTTTACGACAAACGCTTGAGCGAAGCCTCAAGGCGTTCTATACGCTCTTTGACGGCTTCTAATTGCTGCTTATCGGCCGCAATCAAATCAGGTGGCGCGTTTTTCACGAAGTTCTCGTTCGAGAGTTTCTTCGAGAGAACCTCGAAATCTTTTTGCGACTTCTCGAGGTTCTTCTGAATGCGCTTCACTTCTTCCGCGATGTCGACCAAGCCTTCAAGCGGCACGATCACATCGACAGAAGCTTCTGGCAGACGAACCGGTGATACGGCTGTCTTCGCGAGCGAACCGGCATCGCCGATTTCGAGCGACTCTGTTTTCGCAAGACGCGTGATCTGCGCTTTGTTTGATTCCAGAATCTTAGCGACACGTGCATCGCTAGGCGCGAGACGAACTTTAATCGCGACACCCGGTTTGATCTGGTTCTCGCCGCGGATGTTACGAACCGCAGTGATCACTTCCTTCACGACTTGCATCTCGAATGCGGCTTCTTTCGAGCCGACCGACAACCACTCTTTGTCTTTCCGTGGCGTTGGGTAAGTCTCGACAATCAAGGCATCGCTCTTGATTGGAAGTTTCGCGTAGAGCTCTTCTGTAATGAATGGAACGAAGGGATGAAGAAGTCGCATCACGCGGTTCAACGTTTGCGCGAGAACGAGTTGGGTCGCCGTGCGCTCAGGCGACGGTTCGCCGTAAACGACTGGCTTCACGAGTTCAACATACCAGTCACAAACTTCGTTCCACACGAAGTGATAAAGTGCATTGGCTGCGTCGTTAAAGCGATCTTCCTCGAGAGCGCGCTCGACGGTCTTTTCAACTTCGCCGGTCTCGTGAATGATCCACTGATCGGCAACTGAGAGCTTCGATTTATCTGGAACTGCGTTTACGCCTTCAGCCGGCACTTGGAAATCGCCGAGTGCACCTAGCGAGAAGCGAGTCGCATTCCAGATCTTGTTCATGAAGTTGCGGTAACCTTCGAGACGCTGCTCTGAGAATTTCAGATCGCGGCCCGCTGACAACTGCGCCATCAAAGTGAAGCGAAGAGCGTCTGCGCCGTATTGGTCGATCATCTCAACCGGATCGAGCGCGTTGCCTGTCGACTTCGACATTTTCTTACCTTCAGAATCGCGGATCAGGCCGTGGATGTAGACTTTGCGGAACGGCACATCTTTCGTGAACTCAACACCCATGATGATCATGCGTGCAACCCAGAAGAAGATGATATCGAAGCCCGTCACCAACACACTCGTTGGATGGAAGGTCTTGAGAGCTTCGGTTTCTTGCGGCCATCCCATCGTGCTAAACGGCCAGAGCGCCGACGAGAACCAAGTATCGAGGACGTCTTCGTCTTGCGAGAGCTTGTCGCTATGACCGCACTTCTCACACTTCGACGGGTCTGTTTCTGAAACCGTAACGTGTTTGCAATGACCGCAGGTCCACGCTGGAATTCGATGCCCCCACCAAAGCTGACGCGAGATACACCAGTCTTCGATGATGTTCATCCAATGAAGATATGTCTTCGTGTACATCTCGGGCTCGAAGCGAATCGTGCCGGTCTCAACGACCTGTTTCGCTGCACCTGCGAGCTCGGGCATTTTGCAGAACCATTGGTCCGACAAGAAGGGCTCAGCTACGCCACCAGTACGCGAGCAGTAACCGACTGAGTTCTTCAGTTTGTCTTCTTTAACGAGAAGCTCTTGTTTCTTCAGATCTTCAACGACACGCTTACGAGCCTCTTGAACCTTGAGCCCTTTATAAGCAAAGCCGTTTTGATTGAGCGTTCCGTTCTTCTCGAGAATGTTGATCATCGGAAGCTTGTGACGCTGGCCGACGGCGTAGTCGTTAAAATCGTGAGCTGGCGTGATCTTCACGACGCCTGAACCGAACTCTTTATCGACATAAGTGTCTGCAATGATCGGAATCTCACGGTCTGTGAGTGGGAGCTTCACATATTTACCGATTAGGTCTTGGTAGCGTTCATCTTCTGGGTGAACAGCAACCGCAGTATCGCCCAACAACGTTTCCGGGCGAGTCGTTGCGACTTGCAAGAAGCGATTTGGCTGACCGACCACTGGATAGTTGATGTAATAAAGAAGGCTGTTCGTTTCTTTGTGCTCGACTTCAAGATCTGAAATCGCGCTTTCAAGAAGCGGCGACCAGTTCACCAGGCGTGTGCCGCGGTAGATAAGGCCCTTCTTGTAGAGATCGACGAAGACTTTGCGAACGGCTTTCGAGACGTTGTCGTCTAGAGTGAACGTCGCGCGATCCCAATCGCATGAGTCAC
Organism: Pseudobdellovibrionaceae bacterium; assembly: GCA_913776405.1. Lineage (GTDB taxonomy): Bacteria > Bdellovibrionota > Bdellovibrionia > Bdellovibrionales > JAMPXM01 > CAJYOV01. The sequence goes on along the minus strand of CAJYOV010000539.1, from coordinate 760 downwards.
CGAGACGGCGCATCTGTTCATAAATGCGCGAGCCGTATTGATTCTTCCAGTCCCAAACTTTTTCGACAAAGGCTTCGCGGCCCATCTGGCGACGATCGAGATTTTGTTTCTTGAGTTCGCGCTCGACGACAGCTTGTGTTGCGATGCCCGCGTGATCCGTACCAGGCAACCACATCGCATTGAAACCAGACATCCGTTTCCAACGAATTAAGACGTCTTGAATCGTGTGATCAAGTGCGTGGCCCATGTGAAGTTGGCCCGTCACGTTAGGCGGCGGAAGGATGATGCTGAAAGGCGGTTTTGTGGATTGATCTTGAGCTTTAAAAAAGCCCGACTCTTCCCACCATTTGTAGATGCGTGTTTCTACATCGTTCGGTGAGTAGCGATCGTTCAGAGTTCCCGTTGATTCACCGGTAGAGCCGGAAGACGTAGCCATAGCAGATTCCCCAAGGATAATAGCTTTTGACACTATCACCCGCGCTCCAAGCGAGTAAAGCCTGGAAGCCTGGCGGCGCACACTCACGTGCGCCTAGAATCAGTGACCGCTGCTCGCGAGATCTCCAGCCACCGCCGGGTTGAAACGGCCCGCGTTGATGTCCTGGACCTCTCTCACGCTTTTGAGTTCGACGTCGATCGACTCACCCGCTGGATGCTCGTCAAAAACGATGTCGCCCCATCCGGCTTTGTGAGTCATCGAAGCGGCAGCCATCGCGGCTTCATCTAAATTCTGCGCGTCTGAAGTTTCGATTGCGGCCACTGC
>CAJYOV010000538.1 GCA_913776405.1 Pseudobdellovibrionaceae bacterium | reverse complement strand
TGTTCGACGAGCTCAGCCTCAGCACCGACGCAGATCTCCTTCAGGCCACCTGTCAAAGCTTGTGCCGGTTGCGCGATCTGGCCCTGGCGCGCATAAGTCGACTTCGGCTTCATGCCGTCGCGAATCTCATTCATCGCACCTGTGATATTGCTGAGCGCGGCTTGAACGAGTTCTTCGTTCGCTTTGTTTACTTCAGAGACACGGCGAACGAGAAGATCGAGCACCGCGTGCATGTTGCGAAGACGATCTTGCCACTGCGAGCTTGCGTACGTCGCGATGTCGAGAAGGCGCGGATTTTCGACATCCGCACCAAGTGCTTGTGCAAGATCGCGAGCGCACTTCATTCGCGTATTCTCGAGCGAACGGATGCGAACAAGAATCGTGTCTTTCGCTTTGTTGTTTTCAGTGAGCTCTTCAAGCTTGCTTGCTACAAGAATCTCTTTTTCTTTGCGAACGACATCGAGAAGCGAGCGATAAACCTTTGTGAGGTTTTCGAGATTGTCGTCGAGATCTGTGTAGAGATGTTCCGCTACCATTTCGTCATCCATCCTTTAAGATCAGCCTGGCATTTTCGTGTGTTCATCCAAGAGACGATCCGCGATTGCCTCTGCGTTGGTCTTGTACTCGCCCTTGTCGATAAGCGCTTGAAGGCGTGCGACTTTCGCTTCATCGATGTCGTTGTTCGGAGTCGCAAGCTCTTTCGCTTTTTGCATGTCTTGAGCGCGTGATGAAACCGCAACGCGCGACGCGGAACCGAGATCCGCCGACGACTTCGTTTTCTTCCCTTCGAGAGCGGCTTCGAGGCCATTGGCTTTCGCAGTCTTCGCTGCCTCGTTAGCTTTCGATGCGATATCCGCGCCTGCAGATGGCATCGTATTCGGGAGTTTGTTGCCTGTGACTTTCATGAACTTCCCTCCATGGGGAGATGCGTACTTATCTAAAATCGTATCATAGTGAGACAGCCGAGTTCGAGCTTTCTCTAGTCCTGTCTAGTCTCACTCGCCGCTCGGGCTGCGACGCCCAAGCTTTCAAAGAGACAATGCAGGACTTATTCCACGTTAGGTTCAAGCGGTAGCGGTGCGCCAATTGGAGCTTGCGGGGCCAGGTTCCATAAGAACGATTTCGCGTCGGCGCTCAGCGTCCCGACTGTCTGGCCTTTGGCGATCTTCGTCCCTTGCGCGACGTCTGTATTCATTGCACCCTCAAAGACCAACGTCGACCGAAGTCCAGGTCCATGTTCGAGAGTCACGACTTTGCGCGCACCCTCGATCTGAGCCGTGCGAACGACCGTCGCATCCCAAGGCGCTTGAATTTTTGCGGGCGCACCCGTCGGTGATGGACGCACTTCAAGTCTGAGCGCTGTCTGCGAATCAAGGAGAGAAGGCACTTCATTTTTTGCCACTTCTGGAAGTTCCGCTCGCGTTTGCGGAGCCGGTTTCTTTTCCATCGTCGCAACCGTTTGCGCGGTGCCATTATGCATGCGCTCAACCTTTAAAACATCGCGATCCGTGAGCGCCACGGGGCCTTGTTTTTTAAGTGCTTGGCCTTGAGGACTTTGGCCGAAATAGCGCTCCATAATCTGATCGTAAATCAAATTCGAAAGCCCGATGCCACCCTGCTCGCTCCACTTATCGATGTATTCAGAATCGAGTTGATCTTTGTAAATGCCTTGAGCCATCGACGGCGTATCAGTTTCTTTGATCGTCGATCGCATCGCCTTAAACATTTCGCCGAGAAACTGGCGCTCGTAGAGCTTTGCAACTTCGTCAACCTTCGCATTACGCGCAGGCTTCGCATTGAACTGCTTATCATGCTCACGCTGAACGGCATCGTGACCCGCCGACGGCGTATCCCGATTCACAGTTCCGTTACCACCAATGCGAGAGATGGGAGATGACACTCTTAGTTCCTATGAAGTTCTGCCGATCAGTTTACAGCAGCAGAATCAGATGCAGTTGCAGTTGCAGTTGCAGTTGCAGTTTGAGTTCAGTTTCAGTTTTGGTTTTCAGATTCGTGCGACAAAACACAAACAAGATTTATTTGAAAGCTCAGCCGGGTGTGCAGAGGGCGGAGCCCTTGCCGTTCGCCGAAGAAGCGAAGCTTCTAGGGAAAGAAACGCCGGCGGCGTTTCGATACAAAAATGAGGAGGTGAGTCAGAGTTAAGTCGTGCATCCTGCACTTGTTAACAGTCAGCTTTAGTCTTTGTGCCTATCCTGGCGAATGACCTTTGCCCAATTTCCTGCTCGAAATAGTCTGTGCTCTTGAACCAATCCATGGTTTCAGAACTCCGACCCACCGATCCCCCGGGAGATGAACGCATCCATGTGTTCACCCGTACCCAATCTTATTTTATGTCCTTTCGTACAAATCTGAAAC
>CAJYOV010000537.1 GCA_913776405.1 Pseudobdellovibrionaceae bacterium | reverse complement strand
GACGACCCCGCAGTTGTCGAGGCAGTCGAGATCGAGGTGAAGTATGCTGATGAGAGCTCGCGCTGATTCAAAAGCAGTTCCTTGAAGAACTGAAGATCTTGAGTTTGCATGTGGATGACCTCCCCCTTTTTGGCCGGCTCAATCGAACCGGTTCTCAAAACACCTGTTTGACAGCTTTTCAGCCGGAACCGCCCCTTTTCATGTCGTGTGCTGCTTTTTAGGGCAGACACCCCTCTCGACATTTCAGGGGGCGCAACAGGTTTTGTAAGCTTCTAGAGACCGACCTAGACCTTGTCACTTAAAAAGTGTGTCAGTACCGGATCTCCTCACCATGCGTCGGGGCCATCTAACCACAGCGTTTTTGCTTAAGTTTTCGGCGCCCACCGCGTCGTTAAGTTCGAGAGCCCGTCTCTCTTAGGCACTCTCTTTAACCAAAGCTTTCTCGGACATCCATGTCCTCTCGAACGACTTTCTGTCATTTTCTGTTCATACTTACTTCGCAAAGCGGCGGCGCGAAGATTCGCGGATTTCCGCACCTTCGATGCTCAGACGTGTCCACGGAATCGCTTTCAAGCGATCGGTTTCGATCGTCTCTTCCGTCTCTTCGCAGATCCCGTAGCGGCCCGATTCGATTCGAGCGAGTGCGAACTCGACTTCAAGAAGGAGTTCTTTCAAGCGCGCCTGGCTTGTGAGGAAGTCGTTCTCAGCCATTAACGCCATCGTTTGATCCGCTTCGTCGCCACCAGACTTATCAAGAGTTGCGAATTCCTGACGGCTGTTGCGCACGCGGTTCATGATCTCTGTCTTGGCTGCCAAAAGCTGCATCTTGCATTCCTGAATGAAGCTTCCGGTGAACGATTTCATAACGATCTCCCTCTTCCTTGTGAGGCCATCCTTGGCCCCCCCTGTTAATGAAGCCGTCATGGCTTCTGCCAAATCTCCTTGGCGTTGAACCTTAGCTTTCAGCGTTAGGCCTTCTGGCCAGCGCCTCAGCGTTCGGTACGGTACAGACGTAGGTGAGGGAAAAAGCGGTTAGAGAAAGAGACGTAATTCGCCATCAATTGTTTTGATGGGAACAATCTAAGAGACGCTCATGTTCTTGAAGAACGAAGAGATTTTAGAGGCTTAGAGGGCCATAGGTCGCCCTCTGTTGAGCCTATTCTTTGCGGGGAACTTCGTTAAACGGCATGAACTTGCCACCGCTGACCGTCAGAGCCGTCATCGGGCGGCGGATTTCACGGTCCTGCGAAACGCTGAGTGACCCGATTGCGCCAGGGAAATTCTGAAGCGAGGCGAGCTTTTCGCGAACGCCAATGCGAGTTGTCTCGCCGGATGCGATCACCTGACGAAGCATGAGGGCGGAGTCGTAACCTTGAACCTCGATCAGTCCTGGATCGTCGTTAAATGTGGCTTTGAACGTTTGATAGAAGTTCGAGCCCGTGAACGCAGGATCGCTTGTGAGTACGGAGTCGACGAAGATCGAGTTCTCGACAAACTTCTGACCGCGCTGAAGGAAGCGAGGGCTGTTCCAGATGTTCGTGCCTAAGAGGCGCACGCCGCGGACATTGTTGTAAGCGAGTGCGGGCGCGATTTGGCCGACGGCGCGTGCTTCGTCAGGAATGAAGATCGCATCGAAGTCGACAACCGGCGGCAGGATGTCTTCGATTGAAGGACCGCCTGAACGAACCGAGCGCTTCGGGTTTTTCTCTGCGTATTGTTTGCTGCGGTAACGGTATTCGTCTGCACGATCGTCGAGATAGTAGGTGCCTGTCAGACGCTGAACGTGCGCGCGGAAGTCTGTTTCTTTCGGATCGTAAACTTGCGCAGCTGTGATGTCGCCGCCGCGGTTTTTGACTGCGTCCCAGAACAGATTTGCGAACTCAGTTCCGTAAGCGTCGTTCGGATACATAACGGCGAAGTTCTTATACCCGAGCTCTTTCATCGCGAGATCGACGAGGCTCTGAACCTGCATTTCGCTCGTCAGCGCGTTTCTGAAGATGGACTCGCCGGCATCGGTGAGACCTGACTTCTGCGACAGCATGATCGTTGGGATTCCGAACTCTTGAGCGCGAGCGGCTTCGACCGTCGCTGTCTTACTCATGAGGCCACCGATGATCGCGATCGCGTTGTCTTCTTGAACGAGGCGCTCGATACCGCGACGTGCCCCATCGACGTTGCCTTCGCTGTCCACGATCGCAAGGCGAAACCCTGACGGCTTCTCGCCGCCGTAGATCCCAAGACCGAATTGGATTCCGCGGAGAGCTTTGTAACCGATGGCTGCTTGCGGGCCTGAAAGTGGGAGCACAACACCAATCGTGCGGGCGTCGACACGATTGCGAGCATCGATCTGTTGAACGAAGCGCTGCGCGCGTTCACCCAGCTCAGTACCCGGAACGAGCGATGCGACGTCAGAGAGTTCGCGGCGTGCGCGCGAATAATCTTTTTGGTCGGCAAGCATCAGCGCGTAACGGTACTTTGCAATGGGTTGCAGGAAGCCAAAGTCCGAGCTTGAACCAATTTCTTTAAGCTCATCGCCAGAGAGGCGGCTTGAATCAAAAATCTCCTGCGCTTGTGCGCGAAGTTTTTCGCGCTCATTCGTATTCGGAGTCAAAGAAGCGGCCTCAACGCTTGCGCGAATCGCGGCGACGGTCTTCTTCTGAGCTGTTAGGATTTCGACCTTCAGCTTTGCGATCTCTACTTTTTGCGCTTCTGTAACGTTGTTCCAACGTTTCGACGTTTCGAGTGTTTCTTCGGCAGCGTCAAATTTCTGTAACTGAACGTAAGAGCGAGCGATGCGGATTCGCGCTTCATTCTCGAGAGGGCTTGCGACCTCGCCGGCCGTGATCATTTCGTAGTGCTTGATCGCTTCAGGGTAGTTCTTCTGTGTGTAATACAGATTGCCCATCAAGATTTGAGCGTCGTCCGCGATATCCGTATTCGGATTGCTAGTCGCGATTTTCTTAAGCTGTGCCAGAGCTTTTTTGTTCTGGCCGGCTTTCAGGTTTGCCTCTGCGGCGCGAAGTTCTTGAGCCGCGGCAGCGGGCGCCTTCTCGGGCTGCTTCTTCACCGGCATCGTCGCTGCACATGAGATAAAGGCTGTACACGCGAGTGCAGTTAGAAGAGGGCTTGAGAGTCGGATGTAACGGTTCATTGAAAACTTCTTTCGTTACTTTTTAGTCTTAAGGACGCGATCGACTTTTTCCTGATACGCCTTCACAAGAGGGCTCGGCTTTTGCGTCGCTGCAAATTTTGTTAAGAGGTCTCGCTGCTCATCCGTGAGATCTTTCGGGACATCGATGACCGTGCGGACGAGCATATCTCCAGCACCCGAGTTGCCGACAGACGAGAAGCCTTTGCCTTTTAAGCGGAAGAGTTGGCCTGACGGCGTGCCCGCAGGGATCCGAAGCGAAGCTTTACCCGTCAGAGTCGGGATCTCGACGGTTGTGCCGTTGACAGCGTCGACAAACGTGAGCGGTAGATCGAGATGAACATCGTTTTCGACACGCTTGAAGAGCGGGTGATCTTGAATGTTGATGATCACGTAAAGATCACCGGCTGAACCACCGGATGGGCCCGAGTCACCCTCGCCGCGTAACTTCAAACGTTGGCCGGCCTTGACACCTGCTGGGACCGTGACGGCAAGCTTCGCTGTTTCTTCTTTGCCTGCGCGCTGACGAATGAAACTGATTGTTTTGTCTGCGCCCGCAGCTGCTTCTTCGAACGAGATATTCAACGTGTATCGAAGGTCGGCGCCGCGAGAGCGTGCTGATTGGCGTGATTGGCCTTGTTGCGGGCCTGCACCCGGGCCGCCTGCGCCAGGGCGCGTACGCCCAGAGAAGAAGTCGCTAAAGATGTCGCCGAAAATGTCTTGATAATTTTCTTGGCCCGCACCGGCTGCGCCCGCACCAAAGCCGCCGAAGCCGCCAAAACCACCGGGGCCGCTAGCACCACCACGCGAGAAACCTTCAAACGGATTCTGACCCGGGCGGAATCCTGCTTGAGCTCCAGCGTGACCAAATTGGTCGTACATCTGACGTTTCTGTTGGTCCGAAAGTGTTTCGTAAGCTTCGTTTACTTCTTTGAAATTTTCTTCGGCCTTTTTGTCGCCCGGGTTCTTATCCGGGTGATACTTCATCGCAAGTTTGCGAAACGCCTTTTTCAAATCGTCATTGGAGGCCGATCTCTGAACTCCGAGGACTTCGTAATAATCGCGTTTTGCCACGTGCCTAACTCCTGAAGCTTACGATTTCGAGCGCGAAACGACGACCTGACCAGGTCTAACGACGCGATCGTGAAGCTTGTACGGCTTTTTGAAAACTTGAGTGATCGTACCTGGCGCGACCTCGTCGGTCTCTTGGCTCGAGAGAGCTTCGTGAAAAGCTGGATCGAAGGCCTGGCCTTTTGCCGGTACCTCTTCAACACCGTGGCGCTGAAGAACAGATCTAAGTTCATTCGACGTGAGCTCAATCCCCTTACGGAAGTTCGCCGCGTTTTCAGGTGTCAGTTCCGTCGCAAGAGCGGTCTCAAAAATATCGAGCACGTTCAAAAGATCTGAAACCAAACGTTCGCTGCCGTACTTGCGTAGGTCTGAACGTTCTTTGATCGCCTGACGTTTGAAATTCTCGAATTCCGCGCGCAGGTAGAGCATTTCGTTTTTTAATTTATCGGATTCTGCTTTCGCCTCTGCGACGCCGTCGGCTGGCATAGAGTCTGAGTTCGGATCGATCTGATCGGTTTTTTGGTTAGACTCGTTCTGATCGTTTTGCTCGGACATTTCATGACTCCTAAAGACAGATTTCTTGAATTCACTCCTCAAGAAAGAACTCTAATTATGGGGCTGGTTTGGCCCTTGTCAATTGAGCGAACTCTTCCTCTAGAAAGGTAAATTTCTCGAAGAGAAGATTGGCAACGAGTCGGCCCTCGCGAGTCATTTGAAAGCCCGTTTGAGTCTTTGAGACCCAGCCGGAAAGGAGTAACCCTTCGAGGCGTTTTAGAATTTCGCCTGCGATTTGATCGCCAAACCTTAGACGCAAGGCGTTTTCTTCAAGCCCTTTTGTACGGCGAAGACTGGTGTGCATGAAATCTGTCAAAGCTTGATGCGGTTTCAAACGCTCAATTCGGTCATCAGGCGTTTGCTTGATGAAGGACCAGTCACCAGCTTTAGGTGGACTGAATTCTTTTTCGTACTCTTTCATCGCGCGACGATTCCAGAAACGCGCACCGTAAGGCGCTAAAGCTTTGTCACTCTCAGAGAGCGCACGCGCAGGCAGGTAACTATGCGAACTCAGACCGATGCCCCAGTAAGGCTCATCCGCCCAGTAGAGCGAATTGTGCCGTGATTCGAACCCGGGTTTCGCAAAATTCGAAATCTCGTAGCGCTCTAAGCCAGCGGCTTTCAGCCGATCTTCAATGAGATGAAACATCTCGACTTGATCGTCTTCGAGTGCGCGGTTTTGATCCATCTTGTGGCCTTCGGGAACCGTAAGACAGTAAGCACTTAGATGAGATGGGCCGAATTCAAGTGCGCGCGAGACGTCTTCGCCGACTTCTTCGAGGGTTTGTGACGGGAGGGCGAAGAGCAAGTCGAAGGAATAGTTCACGCCTCTCGACTTGAGAAGCGAGAGCAACTCTACGGTGTCCTGCGCCGTGTGTTTGCGCCCCGCAATTTTCAAGAGGCGATCGTTGAACGACTGTGCGCCTACGCTGAAGCGGTTGATTCCCATAGCTAAATAGCGATCAAGCTTCGCCGCATCGACTGTGGCCGGGTCGATTTCAATTGAGATTTCGGTCTGCGGTCGGCCGTCGTGACTGACTGCGTTTCGATGAAGTTGGAAGCCCGCCTTTTCAAGCTCTTCGAGTAGGGCTAAAATCAGATGTGGCTCGAGGAGCGACGGCGTGCCGCCGCCGAAGTAAACCGTTGAGACCTCGCGTGGAAGAAGCCCTTTCGCGTGCGCGTGGATCTCGGCTTTGACGAGGTCCACGTAGTGTTCCGGTGCAAGCGTTTTGCCCCATTCGTACTTCGTGAAATCGCAGTATGGGCAAAGCTGTAAGCAATACGGAATGTGAATGTAGATACCTAATGACATGGCCAAGTCTCACGGATGGGAGAGCCGAACATGACCGCAAAGAAAGCTCCAAGCAAGAAACCAGTTCGTCTTTCTGCGAAATCAGCTAAAAAAGCGACCGCTGCCAAAGGTGCGTCGAAGAAAAAAGCTCAGACTAAAACGATTTCTAAATCGACAGCTGCTAACGGCGCCGTAAAGCTAACGAAGCTCTCGGGTGGCGTCAGTCGCTTAAAGCTCAAAAACGGGCTCTCCGTTTTGCTTTTGGAAAATCATAAGTCGCCCGTCGTCTCCGTGCAAATGTGGGTGAAGACCGGCTCTGCGGATGAGGGTAAAGGCGAAGAAGGTATTAGCCACTTCATCGAACATTTAGTGTTCAAAGGCACTGAGAAATATAATGTCGGTGAAATCGCCTCGACGGTTGAAGCGTCTGGAGGTGAACTCAACGCCTACACGTCTTTCGATCAAACTGTCTTTTACGTAAATATCTCAAAAGAATTCTCTGACATCGGTCTCGACGTCATCAGCGAGATGATGGGTTTCCCGCGTTTCGACGCGGGCGAAATCGATAGCGAACGCGAAGTTGTCATTGAAGAAATCAAGCGCGGTAACGACAGCCCGGGTCGCCAGGCGAGCCGCCTTCTGTTTTCGAACGTTTTCAAAAAGCACCCTTACGGTCTGCCCGTGATTGGTTACGACTCTTTGATCAAAAAGGTTTCAAAGAAGACGCTCGTTAATTATTACCAGAGCCGATACATCCCGACGAACATGCACCTCGTTGTCGCAGGCGATTTCGACACAGACGAGATGAAAGAAAAGATCGATTACTCGTTTGGTCGCCTACAGTCCTTCAAGCTTCGGAAAGTGAAGCGAGCGGCTGAGCCAAAGCAAGTCGGCGCACGAATCAAGGTTGCAAAAGCGCCGTTCGAAGAAGCTCAGTTTCATATCGCCTTCCGCGTACCTGGCGCGCACCACAAAGACACAGCAGCCCTCGACATGCTTGCGATGATTCTGGGTCAAGGCGATAGCTCGCGCTTGGCGAAAAAACTTCGTCTGGAGAAAGCAGTCACGAACTCCATTGGCTCCGGCACCTTTACGCCAAAAGATGGCGGCTTGTTTACGATTTCGGGGTCTCTGAACGTCGATAATTTTCAAGAAGCAATCGATCTCTTAAAACAGGAGATCGAAGGCATGCTGACAGCGCCGCCGTCGTCAGATGAGATGCGCCGTGCGATCACAAACCTCGAGAGCGAAGAATTCTACGCCATGGAGACAATCGAAGGTGTCGCTCGCAAGGCGGGCAGCTTCGAGAATTTGATGGGCGACTACGCTTACTTCCAGAAGTTCTTGAAGCAGATCTATGCGCTTAAGCCTGAAGACATCATGAAGACGGCTAGAAAGTATTTAAACCCGAAGACGATGACATTTGTCGCGATGGTTCCGCGCGGCGAGAAGGAAATCGAAAAGTCGATCAAGGCTTGGGCGAAGGCGTGCGAAAAAGATTTTGCGAAAGCCGCGAAAGCAAAGCCGAAACCCGTCAAACTTACGGGCGTAAAGAAAACGAAATGGTCTCTTGGCGAGGCGAGCTCTTCGCCTGGTGAAATTCGCAAACACGTCTTACCGTCAGGTGCGACACTCCTCTTCCGCCCTGACTTTGCGACTCCGGTGATTAGTGCGAAAGCAGCGTTCTTAGGCGGCGTCCGCGTTGAAAAAGAAAATCAAGGTGGCGTCACCGAGCTCCTTTCGCGCACATGGACGACAGGGACCGCGACTCTGAATGAAGCTCAGATCTCAGATAAAATCGAGAACATGGCGGGCGGCATTAGCGCCTTCGGTGGTCGAAATTCAATCGGCCTTTCGATGCAAACCATCGCGCCGTTTGAGAAAGATGCGATCGAGCTCTTCAATGACGTTCTTGTCGGCCCGCAGATCGCGGAATCGGCGCTCGAGCGTGAAAAGGGCGTGATGCTTGAAGCGATTCGCGCACGCGAAGACAGCCCGGGCCAGCTCGTTTCTCAGCTGTTCACTCAAGAAATGTTTAAGGGCCACCCGTACGCGCGTGACATGTACGGAACCGCAGACTCGGTGAAGTCGCTTTCAAAAACATCCGTCGATGCGCTATTGAAATCGGAAGCCATGTCGCGAAACTTGATGATCGCGGTCACGGGTTCGATTGATGCCGATCAATGGGTTGAGTCGCTGACGAAAGCCACAGAGAAATTGCCTTCGGGCCAAGCGCTGACGACGAACTTTAAGCACGAAGGTCCATTAAAAGAAGAGCGGCTCTTCAAAGAGCTCAAGCGTGAACAGACTCACATCATTATCGGGTATAAAGGCTTAACGCTCGATGATCCGCGTCGCTACACGCTGCAGGTGATTCAGTCGATTCTCGCGGGCCAAGGTGGACGTCTGTTCATCGAACTCCGCGATAAAGAATCGCTTGCCTACACCGTTTCACCAATGCGGATGGAAGGCATCGACACCGGCTACTTCGGCGCCTACATCGGCTGCTCGCCGAATAAAGGCGAAAAAGCGATTGAGATGTTGCGTGCTGAATTCCAGAAGCTTGTCGACACAGCCGTGCCCGCTCTCGAAATCGATCGCGCAAAACGCTATTTGATTGGTCGCCACGACATCGATCTTCAGCGCAATTCTTCAATCAGTTCTTCGATTTTGTTCAACGAGATCTACGGCATCCCAGCTGAAGAAACGTTCCGCTACGCCGACCGCCTTCGCGACATCACTGCAAACGACATCATGACTCTCGCAAAAGCGATCTTCGAACAAGACTTTGTCCTCGCAGCCGTGGGCCCGACATCGCCTTGGAAGTAGTCGAGTAGACCGCTCGCTCCGCTTCTGCGGTTGCTAGCCGAGAGCCCGTCTAAACCCTGGAACACGAGCGAGTGTTCCGGGTTGAGACATCCTGGCGACGACATCTCGAGATCTTCAGGCCCAAGGGCGGGGAGCTATAAGCGCGGCTTTTGGGTCCTCTCACATCAGTTGTCTTTTTTGATTCATCCCGAGTCGGTAAAATTGAAGCTAGAGGCCGGTTTGGAGGGTGATGCCGATGCGTCGCAGTTCTCATTTGTCGCTCGTAGTTTCATCGTCGGAGTATTTCGAGGAAGTGGTGTCGGACGCGTTTGAGAAACGGAAGTTCCGAGCTGCTGAGCCTGTGAAAACCTATCTCGTCGAGCTGCTTCAATTCTATGTACCGGCCGCAAATCTCTTCGATGAAATCGATTCGTCTGGCCGGCGTACGAGACAAACACTGGCTGAAACGTTTTTGAAAGCGCAAAATGCGCCCCCGACTGAGAGAAACGAGCTTCTCAAGAAGCTAGCGGATCGATCTCTCTACATCAGTGGTTTCTTCGGTGACTCGCTTCAAAGAAAACTTGTCGATGTGGATTACTACGTGGACATGGGTGGAATGGCGTATGGCGCGCTGGCAACGACCGTTCGCGAAAATTCGCGCGCGCGAGTTTATTCGGAGCTTGCTCAAAGATTTTTTGATTTCGTCGAAGTCTTGACCCACATCAGCTCGGAAACCCATCTTCAAAACGAAGAGAACCTTCTTCGACTCTTTGAAATGTACGAAAAAACAGGCTCCGAAGTCGCAAGAGAGAAACTTGTCTCGAAGGGCCTCACGGTAGTGCCGTCGACCGAGGCGCCGCTCAAGAAAAAGCAGTAGCCACAGAGTTTCTACCGGGAGTAGACTCGGGCGCATGTTTGATATCGGTTTTGGAGAAATGCTGGTCATCGCAGCGCTTGCGTTGATTTTGATCGGCCCTAAGCAGTTGCCGGAAGTTGCGCGAACATTGGGTCGTTTAATGAACGAATTCAAACGCGCGACGGGCGAGTTCACCAAAACATTCACAGACACCCGCGACTCGGCTCACAACGCGTTTCACGATATTCATCGTTCGATCACGCATACGCCACCACCAACATCTGAACTTGCGCAAGACATGGCCGAGACAGCGTCAGGTCATTCGCCACTCGTCGAACAAGAGCCGGTTGAAGATCAGTTGTCGTTTCACATGAACGATTACGAAGACCCGTCGGGCGTCGAATACCAAGATCCGAATCACCAAGCTCTCGATGAAAAATCACAGACTCAGTTTCACTTCCCGCTCGATCCTTCGGGCTCACAGAAAAAAGATTCTTAAGTCATGGCGGGTCCAATCAGCGAAGAACAGGCACAAACGTTAACGGATCACCTGACTGAACTCCGTGATCGCTTAGTGAAATCAGCGTGGGCCATTTTCCTCGGCGCCATCGTCGCTTGGAATTTCGCAGACAAAATTCTTGAAACGATGGCAAAGCCGGTTGCGCCTTACCTGCCAAACGGCAAGCTAATCTTCTTAAATCCGACCGACATGTTCGTGATTCATATGAAGCTTGCGGGTCTTGCGGGCCTCATCATCTCGTGCCCGATTTGGATTTACCAACTTTGGAAATTTGTTTCGCCGGGCCTCTATTCGCACGAACGTAAGTACAGCTTGATGTTTGTGGGCGCGTCCGTCTTTCTCTTTTTATTCGGCTGTACGTTCTGCTACTTCTTCGTTTTACCAGCGGGTTTAAAATTCCTGCTTGAATTCGGTTCATCAGCTGGCCAAGCGATGATCACACTTCCAGAATACATGTCGTTCTTCATCACGATGATTCTCGTATTCGGTTTAGCGTTTGAGCTACCGATGGTGATCATCGTTTTAGGTCTCTTCGGAATCGTCGATCAAAAATTCCTTCGCGAGAAACGCCGGTACGCGGTTGTCATCTTGGCGGTGGCCGCTGCGATCGTGACTCCGCCAGACGTTTTGAGTATGATGATGCTTCTTGTCCCGCTTTGGCTGTTGTACGAGCTCTCGATCATCGTGGTCGGATTTACTGGACGACGCAAACAGGCGGTTTCTAGCTCTTTGTAATTGCCCGATATACGCGGCGCGACGTCCGTCAGATTAAATAAATTCGAGCCTATCCTTGTCTTGTTCGTTTCCATCGTTCTAGACTGACTGAGTTGCGATTTAGAGCGTCGTCATCGACGGCTGAATCGATTCATTCAGAAATCCAGGGAATCAAATCCAGGTAATCAAGGAAAGAGGCTGGGAATGGCAGAAGTTCTCGTTGTAACTAGCAAAGTTAAGAAGATCATCAAAGACAAAGGCGGCTGTAACACGTCGTCAGAAACGATCGAAGTTCTCAGCAAAGCTGTCTTGGCTCTTTGTGAAAAGGGCATCGAGAGCGCGAAAGCAGACGGTCGCAAGACAGTCATGGCTCGCGACATCGTTATCGATCACTTGTAAGATTCTCTTACGGTTGAAATGAAAAAAGCCAGAGAGTCGTTCTCTGGCTTTTTCTTTTTCGAAGCGCCGGTTGAGGGCTTCGATGCGATCTATCGACAAATCAAAAATTACTTACAAGCAGTCTTTTTCATCATCAGGTCTTTGAACTCTAGGCGTGCATTTGAGCAGCCTTCTTCGGCGTTTGTGACTTCGCCCGCGATGTAATCTGAATTTAGGAGAAGCGTTTCGTTGTCGATCTTTTTCACCGACATGGCGCCGCCGTCGCAATCGACCCGGTACGTAGGTAGCTTCTGGCTTTCAAGCTTGCTCAAGTTCGCCCAAACCATGATGCGCGATTCGTCGGTTGTAACCACGCGCAGTTTAGCGATTTTATTGAAGCCTTCAGATGAATATTCGTCTGTCTCAGTAGAGAGACGAAGTGTCGCGCGCTTACCAATCGACTTAGCGCCGGTGTCTATGTTCTCCGCTTTAATCTCTTTTGCGTTTGCAGCTTTGTAGCAGTTGAGTTCAGTCGTTGCGCCGAAGCTAGCGCTTGATGCGAGAAGGATCGTCAGGAGAGCGAAGAGTTTCATAAGGCACCTTTTGAGATGAAGTTGCCAAAAGGTAAGGGGCCTCGGCCTTATCGGCAAGACCCCTGAAAACGATCCTTGAGTGTCTAGAGTTTAGCCATTCAGCAGCGCCTGAAAGCCATCCCAATCGAGAATGGCGACACCGAGTTCGGTCGCCTTATCGAGCTTTGAACCCGCTTCTTCGCCCGCAAGGACATAGTCGGTTTTCTTGCTCACAGAGCCAGAGACGACGCCCCCGTTGGCCTCAATTAAATCTTTCACATCATCGCGTGGAATCGGCAGGGTGCCTGTAACGACGAACTTTTTGCCTTCTAGAGCTGTCGAACCCAATGCCTTCGTTTTCTTTTTCACCTCTTCGTAGTGAACGCCGAGTTTTTGAAGGTCAGCGACTTCTTTCCGGAGGGTTTTGTTCTTAAACGCTTTTGCGATCGACTCGGCGACTCGTGGGCCGACATCTTTCACCGCGAGGAGGTCTTCGAGAGACGCGGCTTCTAGTTTCTCGATCGTTCCGAAGTGCGAAGCTAGCGTCTTTGCTGTTGTCTCGCCGACGAAACGAATGCCGAGTGCGAAAATTAATCGCGGAAGGGTCGTCGATTTACTGTTCTCGATACTCTCGAGAATGTTCGAGACCGACTTCTCGCCCTGTCGTTCGAGTGCGATCAGTTGATCGAACGTCAGTCGGTAAAGGTCTGAGAAAGAGCCGACTAAGCCTTCGTCGACGAGAGTTTCGATCATCTTGTCGCCAAGGCGTTCGATGTTCATCGCTCGACGCGCGACGAAGTGCTTCAGAGATTCCTTTACGATCGCGGGGCAAAGAATGTTCGTGCAGCGTAGAACGGCTTCGTCTTCTTCTTTCGAGGCGGGTGACGAACAGATCGGGCATTTGTGAGGAATTTTGTAAGGCACCGATGACTTCGACCGCTTCGCTTCAATCACGCGAACGACTTCAGGAATAACGTCGCCTGCACGCTGGATAACAACGGTGTCGCCGACACGAATGTCTTTGCGATCGATCTCATCTTGGTTGTGCAGAGTTGCGTTCGTAATCGTAACGCCGCCGACTTTCACGGGCTCCATAATAGCGACGGGGGTCAGCGCACCCGTCCGACCCACTTGAATGGCGATTTCTCGAATGACGGTTTCGCCCTGCTCTGGTTGGAACTTCGCGGCTGTTGCCCAACGGGGTGAGCGAGCGACAAAGCCTAGTTCCTGCTGGAGACGGTAATTATCGACTTTACAGACAATGCCATCGATATCGAAGGGGAGAAGCTTTCTGACTTTTTCGATGAAGTGATAATACTGAATCGCTTCGTCAGCCCCTTTGCAAAGGCGCGCAAGCGCCACCGGTTCGCCTTTGCCAGATGCGAACGCTTTGAGGGCCTTTTCAGAACGTGCAGCAAAGTCTTCGAATGATTCGTCTTTAGGTGCGATGCCAACCGTAGGCAGGTGAGCTTTCGCGAGATAGGTTTCAAATTCCTCTTGAGACTTGAATATTTCGCCTTCGATGACGCCAGGTGCATACGCAAACATTCTGAGCGTGCGCGATGCCGTGATTCGAGAGTCCAGCTGACGAATCGAACCAGCCGCCGCATTTCGAGGGTTTGCAAATGGCACTGTCCCCGCTTCTTGCTGAGCTTCGTTGAGCGCCGCGAAATCTTTTTTGAACATCAGAATCTCGCCACGCACTTCCAAAAGAGCGGGTGGGTTCTTCAGCGAGAGCTTCTGCGGAATCGAGCGAATTGTTCTCACGTTTGAGATCACGTTTTCGCCGACGGTGCCGTCGCCACGAGTGAGGGCGCCAGTCAAAACGCCATCTTCGTAGATGAGTTCGATCGCTAGGCCGTCGAATTTCGGCTCACAGAAGTAAGTCACTTCACCCGAGCGCTCTAGCACTTTGCGCACGCGCTCGTCAAAAGCGCCGATGTCTTCGGGCGAATAGCTGTTTGAGAGCGAAAGCATCGGCTGCCGGTGGGGCGCTTTCTCGAAAGCGTCGATTGGTGCCCCCCCGACTCGTTGAGACGGAGAGTCTGGCGTAACTAGCGCGGGGAACGCCTGCTCAATGTCGAGAAGCTCTTGAAACAATCGATCGTAATCCTGATCGGAGATCGAAGGTCGATCCAGCACGTAATACTGGTGATCGTGATGGCGGATTTCAGTCTTGAGAGTCTCGAGTTTCTTGAGCGCGGACGCTTGATCCTTGGGGACTGGCATGGGGGTTAGAGTAGAACATCGTTTGTACAACGGGAAGCCAATTGATACGCTGAAACGCCGAATCGAGGGAGTGTCATGTTAACCAAAGAGAACGTTGAGAAAGTCGCACAATTGGCTCGTCTGAAGCTCACAGAAGCGGAGTTAGCCGCGATCCAAAATCAACTTTCAGCGGTCCTTGAGAACTTCGAGCAGATTGCGCAAGTCGACACCAAAGACGTGAGCCCCCTCGTCACGCCAACTGAAATTACGCAGACCCTTCGCGCAGATGTCGCCGAGGTTTTCTCAAGCGAACGACTGTTGGAAACGGCGCCAGAAAAAAGCGGCAACCTCTTTAAAGTTCCACCGGTTGTCTAAAAGAAAGCTCCACGGGAAATAAAATGGAATTGAACACAAGCTCAATCACTTCGATTGCCGAAGCTGTGAAAACGAAAAAGATCTCAGCTGTCGAAGTGACTTCGCATTTTCTTGCGCGCATCGATCAGCACGATAAAAAAATTAACTCTTTCGTTTCGCTGAATGCTCGAGCTCTCGAAGAAGCTGCGAGCATCGACAAAAGAATCGCGGCGGGCGAAAGCGTTGGCGCCTTAGCCGGTGTCCCGGTTGCCGTTAAAGACCTTCTTTGCACAGAAGGCTTAAGAACAACCGCTTGCTCAAAAATCTTAGAGAACTTCGTTCCACCCTATTCGGCAACCGTCGTTGAAAAACTGCGAGCAGCCGGTGCCGTCGTTCTCGGTAAAACAAGCCTTGATGAATTCGCGATGGGCTCATCAAACGAGACTTCAATTTTCGGCTCAGTGAAAAACACTTGGAATCTTTACTACGTGCCTGTCGTCAGCTCCGGTGGCTCAGCGGAAGCACTTGCTGCGCGATTAGCGCCGGCCGCGATCGGCACAGACACGGGTGGTTCGATTCGTCAGCCAGCAAGCTTCTGCGGTGTGTACGGCATCAAGCCCACTTACGGTCGCGTAAGTCGTTATGGAATTATCGCGTTCGCTTCGTCTCTCGATCAGGCAGGTCCGATGGCGCACTCGACAGAAGATTGCGCCGTTCTCTTAGAAGCGATGTCGGGCAAAGATCGCTTAGATGCGACAAGCGCTTCGATCGAAGTTCCATCGTGGTCGAAATCTCTTCGCAAAGATCTCAAAGGTCTCCGCATTGGTCTCCCGAAAGAATATTTCTCAGAAGCTCTCGATCCCGATGTTGCTCGCGTCACTCAAGAGGCGATCGCGGCCTTGAAGGCGGTAGGAGCAGAACCCGTTGAGATCTCGCTACCTCTCGTAAAGTACGCAGTCTCGATCTATTACTTGATCGCGACAAGTGAAGCGTCATCAAATCTCGCTCGCTACGACGGAGTCCGTTTCGGATACCGCTCAAATTTCGACGAAAATCCCGCAGCCGATCTCGGCGAATTCTACGCTCGAAACCGCGGCGAAGCCTTTGGCGCGGAAGTAAAGCGTCGGATCATGCTTGGTACCTACGCCCTTTCAAGCGGCTACTACGATGCCTACTATCAGAAAGCGGGGCAGGTCCGTCGCCTCTTGCGTGATGAGTTTCTTCAAGCCTTTGAAAAATGCGACGTCATACTCTCGCCGGTAACGACATCGCCAGCGTTCAAGCTTGGTGAAAGAATCTCGAACCCACTTGAAATGTACCTCAACGACATCTTCACGACATCGACGAACTTAGCGGGTCTTCCAGGGATGTCGGTCCCAGTTGGTTTCTCGAAGCTTGGTCTTCCAATTGGTGTTCAGTTGATGGCGAAACACTTCGACGAGCAGCGAATCTTCGACGTCTCGAAAGCGCTCGAGACCGCATTCAAGGCGGGAGAGAAGGTGCCAAATGGCATTTAATGATTACGAAGCAGTGATTGGTCTCGAGATCCACGTTCAGCTTCAAACCAATTCAAAAATCTTTTCTGCAGACTCGGCGGCCTTCGGCGCTGCTGATAACGAAAACATCTCGCCGGTCTCGGTCGGGATGCCCGGGACACTTCCTGTGCTCAACGAACGCGCGGTGGAATTTTCGGTCCGCACAGGCCTTGCGTTAAATTGCGCGATTCGCAAACACTCGGTTTTTGCGCGAAAGCAATACTTCTACCCCGATCTTCCGAAGGGCTATCAGATCTCTCAGTTCGATCAGCCGATTTGCGAAAACGGCTATCTCGAATTTTACGTTGGCAACGAGAAAAGGAAAGTTTCGATCACCCGTGCTCACATGGAAGAAGACGCCGGCAAGAGCACTCATCACGGTGATTACTCGCTGATTAACTTAAATCGTGCAGGCGTGCCGCTTCTTGAAATCGTCTCTGGCCCGGAAATGACGTCACCGCAGGAAGCTGCTGAGTACGCGCGCGAAATGCGAAAGGTTGTGCGTTACTTAGGTGTTTGTGACGGGAACCTCGAAGAAGGTTCGCTCCGTTGCGACTGTAACGTAAGCGTGAAGCGAAAAGGCGAAACGAAACTGGGTACCAAAGTTGAGATCAAAAACATCAACTCGTTTCGCTTCATCGAAAAAGCAATTGAATACGAAATCCAACGTCAGATCGACTGCAAAGAAACCGGTGAAGCGATCGTGCAAGAGACTCGGCTCTACGATCCGGACAAAAACCGCACGTTCTCGATGCGCTCAAAAGAAGATGCGCACGACTATCGTTACTTCCCAGACCCGGATCTCTTGCCACTCGTTCTCGAGCAGAGCTATATCGATCAGATGCGAAGCGCACTTCCCGAACTTCCAAGCGTACGCGCTGACCGTTTCGTGAAATCGCTCGGTCTCCCCGAGTATGATGCGCAAACGCTCACCCAAGAAAAAGAGATTGCCGACTATTTCGAAGTTGCCGCCCAGGCGTCAGGAAATCCGAAAGCATCAGCGAACTGGATCATGACGGATCTCATGCGCGAGCTAAACGACTCAAAAACTGAGATCGGCAACTCCCCCGTCTCAGCGCAGTCGTTGGCCGAGATGATTCAGCTCATCGACAAAGGCACGATCTCAGGCAAAATCGCAAAGACTGTTTTCGCCGAAATGTGGACAACACAAAAAGACCCGGCCTCAATCGTAAAAGAAAAAGGTCTGACCCAGATCACAGATACATCTGCGATCGAAAAGATGATCGACGCAATCATGACGGCGAATCCGGCCCAGGTGGCAGAGTACCGAAGCGGAAAAGAAAAAGTCTTCGGCTACTTCGTCGGCCAAACTATGAAAGCGTCAAAGGGACAAGCAAGCCCTGAGGTCGTAAATGAACTGCTCAAGAAGAAACTCAAAGGTGAGTAACGTGATGAATGCACCCCTCCTAAAACTGCGACTGTCGTTTTTATCGTCTTGGCTTGTGGCCTCAGCCGCAATCGGTTTAGCAGTGCTCGTCTCGGTGCCTCAATCAGCGCTGGCTGCTGGAGAGCAAGCTTCAAAAGCGAGCGCCGCTTCTGAAAAGGACGTTCAAAAGGGCGTTCAAAAGCTGAAAACAGAAACACTCACGCTTCAGGGTAAGAAGATCGTCGCTGAGATTGCCGACACCGACGCGACTCGTGAGCGCGGTCTCATGTTCCGCACGAAGATGGGCGAGAACGAGGGCATGTTGTTTGTTTTCGATTACGACGAGAGACTCGGTTTCTGGATGAAAAACACGCTGATTCCGCTCGCGATCGGCTATTTCGACGCCAACATGAAATTGATTGAAGTCCATGAGATGGTGCCTGCGGCCATGGGTGATCAGTATCCGAAATCCTACCCGAGCTCGAAGCCGGCTCGTTACGCTCTCGAGATGAATAAAGGTTGGTTTGCGCGCAACCATATAAAACCAGGGGCTAAACTCGTTCGATCTAGACCTTAGACCTGGCCGACTCGCCGCACGTGTAGATTCGACCTGGCTTCGGTCGGGTTGTTTGTGAATTTTTTTATCTTCAGATCGCTCGGTATGATCTAATCGAACGTAAAGCAGCGAAAATACGCATTTTGAATCAGCCGCTGAAGGATTAGCAGCTATGACTCGACGACTCTTAATCTGCCTTCTTGCCCTAGTGATGGTCACGCACACGACTGGTTGTACTTCCGGTAGCGGTAGCGGCGACTCAGAAGTAGCAGAATCGAATGACGAAACCTTTGCCGAAGAAGGTGAAGGCGATTTCGCTGACGACAGCTCACAAGTAGCTGACGAATCTACAACGACAGACGAATCCGTCACAGAATCGACAGAGGACACAGCCGTTGCAGACGGTGCCCCTGCTGACGACTCAGCTGATGATCTCTCTCTCGACGGCGAAGGTTCGAGCACGGCTGATTCAGCAGCTCCATCAACAGATGTTGCAGGTGGCGATCAAGCTGCTCCCTCTGACGACCTCTCGCTCGACGATCCAAGCTCATCGTCACTTCCAGACGACGTCGCATCGAACGAGCCAGAAAACATCACAGACAATCCGGCTTCTCCAAGCGACGCAGGCGTCTTTACTGAAGACTCAACCGCAACTGCTGACATCCCAGCAGACACGCCTTCAGATGTGGCTTCTTCAGTAGACACAACTCCATCAGCACCGACGTCTGACTTCTCGGACCCGTCGCCAGCACCAGTTCCGGACGCGGCACCAGCGCCTTCAGCGCCAGTCGCATCGTCTGCACCGGCTGTTTACTCGCCTTACTTGAAGGTGAAAGACGCAGCCTTCACGGCGCCGAACGGTGACACTTTGAACCGCGTTTATCTCGCTCGACCGAAAGACACAGCGAAATCGATCGCAACAAAAGTCTACGGTGATGCGTCTCGATCGAAAGACCTCGCGAAGTGGAACCCGATCATGAAGCGCGGCGTGCGCACGGGTGACAAGATCTATTACCAATCAGCATCGAATGCGGCTGATACGCGTATGATGACTTACTACGAAGAGGCTGGCATCGCGCCGCAAACTTACGTAGCGAAAGACAACGACAACTTCCGATCGACAGCACAATCGCTTCTCGGTTTCAAAGACGCATGGAAAGAAGTCTACGCGACGAACGCGAACTTGTCTGAGAAGTCGGGCCGCATTCCAACAGGTCTTGAGCTTCGTTACTGGGGTGATCAAGCAGCTCCAAGTGTTCCTGTAACAACAGCACAGACGGGCGCTGCACCGACAACGCCTTCAGATACAGGCATGCCTTCGACTCTTCCGGATGCGGCACCACAAGTTCCGCCAACAGGTGGCGACATGGCGGCTAACACGAACACGCCACCCTCAGATCCTTTCGCAAATCAGCCACCTCCGCAGGTAGCGCAGAACGATGCCATGGGTTCGCAAGCAGGCGCTCCGACGGGTGCCGATCCACTCGCACCACCGCCGCCGATGCCTGAAGATCCGATGGCAAACCAAAATGGTGCTGCAACAGCGGGGACGACGGACCCAATGGCTCCGCCACCTGTACCGCCAACAGAGAATGCGGCTCCAACTCCCGCAGCTCCGAAGCCAGTCGTAAAACGCGCAGTCGCTCCGGAGCCTGAAGAAACAATGGACCAAGACACCGTCATGGTTCTCGGAGTCGGTGGGGTCTTACTTCTCGCCGCAGCGTTGTTGTTCGTAGTCATCCGGAAGAAGCGCGCAACGCGCATGGATTTAGGACAGACTCAGGTCTGATGCGTTCGCATCTGCGCCGCAGATGCCGGCGAATTCTCGCCGATTAAAACCAAGCCTTGGCCGCAAGTACGGTCATCAAACAAAAAAGCCGCTCTTGGGAGCGGCTTTTTTGTTTGGCTCTGCCATCACAGATCCAATTTCGATTGTCGATTGTCGCGAGCGCAGCTCGTCAGCCAGCTTGTCTGAAGATGTCGTCGAGCACATCTCTTCGGCCTTCGCGTTTTGATTCTACGAAGTACATGAGATCGTCGACGATCTGAACGTCGCGGTTATTTGCCGGCAAGAATTTGATGCCAGCGCCTTTGCCGTTTGACCAAATGATCGAGGCGTTGATTTTACGTACGCGACCGCCGACCTTGAACGTGATGCAAACCTTGTCGGAAGCCTTCAAAGCTTCGTTTTCGTGCTCAAGGAAGGCACCCGTGATGCTGATGTTTTTCAAAAGGCCATAGTCGGCGCTGCGGCCGTAGCTCTTCCGATACTCAACTTCTAATTTCAACGGGATTCGCGGTGATGGCGATTGCTCAGTCATCGTTTAAAACCTCCACTTGCTCTTAGCTCATCGGCCGCTCACCCGCCGCCTTGAAGGATTGTTGGGCGATCTTCCGCGTTCTAGACTTGGGGCAGCATCGATGTCTCAGTTCGAGACATACCCGGCTGGAATTCCTGAGGAATTGTCGAATCCGATGACAGGCCGTTTGGCTGTGATATGGGGCAGCATTTGTTCGTTGACAAAGACTGGACCAATCTAGAGAGTAAGAGGCATCTCCGGCCCTCCAGGCCTTCTGCGATCAAGCGCACTGATTCAGTTTGAGAAATTGAACATTGAATCTTTCGACGGGCGACGCAGCTTTTAAACCCACAGGTTTTCTCAAACCCACCACACCCAAAAGGTTCAATTCGTGTCTGACGCTAACGAGCAAACAGCCGCAAAACCCACAAGATCCCGTAAAACAAAAGAAGCAAAAGAAGCAGCAGCAGCAGCAGAAACAACTGAAGCTGTAGCTGAAGCAAAACCAGAACGCGCAAGCCGCTCAAAAGCAGCAGCGAAAGACGTTCAACCAGAGACTGCGCCACAAGAATCGGCAGCACCTCAAGCCTCAAACTCATCGGATCAAGCGCAAGCGGCATCGGGTGAGGGTGGTTCAGCCGAAGGCTCTGGCCAAGGTGGCCCTTCACGACCAGGCGGCGAAGTTGCTCCAGGTGGCGAACGCCCACTTCGTGAACCTCGCGAAAACCGCGAAGGTCGCGACAATCGCAATAACCGAGACAATCGCGATAACCGCGATAATCGCAACAACCGCGATCGTCGCGATTTCAAAGACAATCGTGGTGGTGGCCAAGGTGGCGGCGGTCATAACAATAACAACCGCGATCGCAACCGTGGTGACCGCGACAATCGCGGCAACCAAGGCGGCGGGTACCAAAATAAAAACCGTTACGGCGGTGCCAATGACAACCGCGGCAACCAAGCTAGCTATCGTGACCGTCAGCAAGAAGGCATGATGGACGATGGGATGTCAGAACCAATTCCACCGATCACAGACGAGGAATTGGCGAACATCCAGTTGAGCGATGCAGATCGTGCAGACCTCAACTCGAAAAACTTGAAATCGAAAAAGATCGAAGAGCTCACAGCTCTCGGCGCAAAACTCTTAATCGAGAACGCAGCCGGCCTTCGTCGCCAAGATCTCGTCTTCGAAATTCTCAAGCGTGCAGCGAAGCTCGGCGACATCTACGGTAACGGTGTTCTCGAGATTCTTCCTGACGGCTACGGCTTCCTCCGTTCGCCCGATTACAACTACCTTCCAGGTCCGGATGACATCTACGTATCACCGTCGCAGATCCGCCGTTTCGGCCTCCGCACGGGTGACACAGTTTCGGGTACAGTTCGTCCGCCGAAAGAAGGCGAGCGTTACTTCGCTCTCTTGAAAGTCGAATCGCTTAACCACGAAGCGACTGAAAAAGCGCGCGAGAAGATTCTCTTCGATAACTTGACGCCGCTTTACCCAGAAGAGCGTTTGAAACTCGAGCACTCGCCAGCAGACTTCACAACTCGCGTTGTGGATCTCATGGCTCCGCTCGGTAAAGGTCAGCGTGCTCTTATCGTTGCGCCACCGCGTACTGGTAAGACCGTTCTCATGCAGAACATCGCAAACGCGATCACAACAAATCATCCGGAAGTAAAACTCATCGTTCTTCTGATCGATGAACGCCCGGAAGAAGTGACCGACATGCTTCGTAACGTAAAAGGCGAAGTCATTTCGTCGACGTTCGATGAACCACCAACTCGCCACGTCCAAGTCGCAGAGATGGTCATCGAAAAAGCGAAACGTCTCGTTGAACACAAGCACGATGTCGTCATCCTTCTCGACTCGATTACGCGTCTCGCACGTGCGTACAACACAGTTGTTCCGCCGTCGGGTAAGATCCTTTCGGGTGGTGTTGACTCAAACGCGCTCCACAAGCCGAAGCGCTTCTTCGGTGCGGCTCGTAACATTGAAGAAGGCGGATCACTCACGATCATCGCGACAGCCCTTATCGATACGGGCTCGCGTATGGACGAAGTTATCTTCGAGGAATTCAAAGGTACGGGTAACTCCGAGATCCATTTGGACCGCAAACTCATGGAAAAGCGGATCTTCCCATGCATGGACATCAACAAGTCCGGCACACGGAAAGAAGACCTCTTGATTCAGAAGAACGATTTGAACCGTCTCTGGATCCTGAGAAAGGTCTTAGCGCCTATGAACGTTGTGGATTCAATGGAGTTCCTGATCGACAAGCTTCAGGGTTCTAAAACCAACACCGACTTCCTCGGCGCGATGGGTGGCAGCTAAGTAGTTAATTCTACTAAATAAAATGAAAGCTCTAGAGGCTCCGGAAACGGGGCCTCTTGTTTTTGCGACAAAAATAAACAAAACCACAGATGTGGATAACTCTGTGGAGCAGCAAAGTTGCTGTAAGATTTCTGAAATGGGCGAAGAGCCCTTGATTTGAAGAGCGGCCAACCTCGCATAGCCCGCTCCTAAATGTCCAGAACCTTTCGAATTCTTGCTCGACATTTGAGCGCGGCGCATGATAGCTTTCCGAGTTCTTCAGACAAATA
>CAJYOV010000536.1 GCA_913776405.1 Pseudobdellovibrionaceae bacterium | reverse complement strand
TACGAGCATCTCAGGTTCCAACAACAGCGTTCTCAAAACGGAAACGAGTTTTCTGAGGCCGCCCGTAACGGCTGCCGGTTTCAACTGAAGTCGATTTGTGAATTTAAAGTCTTCCGCGAACCATTCGGCGCGCGCGAAAGCTTCTTCACGAGGGCAAATACCGTGGTAAAGAAGTGGCAAAACGAGATTGTCCAAAATTGTGCGGTTCGCAAAGAGACCGCCATAGTCAAACGTGTAACCGATCTTCTTACGAAACGGTAAGAACTCCTCGAAGCTCATATCGCTCGTGTTCTGTCCGTTGATGATCACTTGGCCTTGTTGAGGCTGGTGAACGACCGCGATCAATTTCAGTAACGTCGATTGGCCTTGGCCCGGAGGTCCACCGACTAAGACGTTCTGATTCGTAGGCAAATCGAGAGTTAAGTTCGTGAACACGGGATTGCTCGGGTCATAACCGAACGTCACGTTCTCCAGTCTCAATTCGTGAATGGTCTTTACGTCTTGAATCATCAGTAAAGAATCCCCAGATCCAAGATCTGTTTGAGATAGAAGAATGTGGTAAGGCCAAGGTTGAATCCGACAACGTAGATAATTGAGTTCACGACGGCCTTGGTCGTCGCTTGCGGGACTTCATGCGAGCTTTGCTTTACCGACAGGCCCTGATAGCAAGAGACCACGAAGATAATCATGCCGCTGAAGCTATTCTTAATCAGGAACATCAAAAGATCTTCCGACGTCATCGCGTTGGCTAAAAGATCCGTGTAAAACGCAAATGGCATGTCTTTCAGTAAGCTCGCGACCAAGAAGCCGCCGAAGAGAGCGACGATGTTAAAATAAAACGCCAAGCACACGACGCTGACCGTACCGCCCACAATGCGTGGGAAAACGATGTACGAGAGCGGATTAATGCCCATTGTTTCGAGCGCTTCGATTTCACGGTTTGCGCGCATGTTTCCGATTTCAGAGGCGACAGCTGTCCCCGATCGCGCAACGACGATCAAGGCCGTAAGAAGTGGTCCGATTTCACGCACGATGATTACGATCAAAAGGGTTCCGACCATTGAGGCCTGGCCGAGACTTTGAAGCTGTGCACAGCCTTGAAGCACGCAGATGACACCCGTCGCGAGTGCGAGAACGGAAATCAATGGAAGCGCCTCAAAGCCAGTGAAGTAAATCTGCGATGAGACAACGCTGAAGACCGTGCGAAGCCCTTGAGCTTGATCGTAAACCGCAGCGCGAACGCTGAGGTAAACCATCGTAAGAACCTTGATGGTGTAGGTGAAAACCGAAAAAATCCACTCACCGATAGCGTCTGCGCGCGCAATGAACCTTTGCAGCGCGCGCGATGCGATTGAAGAGATGAGTGAGTTCAGATGGTTAACCATGACTATTTATCGGAATCCGGAGGGCTCCGATGCAGTCTAGCTCACGAGGATCGGACGTCGGTCCAGCGGCCGAAAGAATCAGTAGGCCCAGCTCGAATAAAAGAGGCTTTTGAGTGACTCCCACGCAATCTCATCCCAAGACGGTGGCTCAGACAGAGCCGGTACCGACCTCGGTACAATGGGAAAGTGCGGTGGAAACTCGGCCTTGAAGGTCAAAAGTGCGCGACGCATGTGAATGCGCGAGGTGATCAAAACAAGGTCGCGGCATCGAAGCGCCTCTACGAGGGGCAATGTTTGTTGCGCATTCCCGAAGGTGGTCTTAGAGCGTCGTTCGAGAATGACATCTTGTTCGCGGAGATCGCCGTAGTAAGGCGCTTGCGGAAAAATATCTCGAAGATGCGAATTGGGATTCACGCCCGAAATGATCAGCTTTTGAATGGATTTGCGCGCAAGCAAATCGAGGCCCTCGCGAATTCGCTGAGGCCCGCCCGTCAGCGCCACCGCGCAATCTGCGGTGACGTCCTCGGTCCAAATCGTGATGGGTTCTTTCTTGATGACACGCCATTCGTGAATGAACGCGACGGTAAAACCCAAAACGGCAACCACGACCGTGATTGCCGCAATAAGTGTTTTCCGCTTCAGCTTAGGCACGGCGGCAAGTGATCTCGATTTCGACTTTTACGCCGCGTGGGAGGCCCGCCACGGCAACTGTCGAGCGCGCCGGAGCTTCTGACTTAAAGTACTTGCCGTAGACTTCGTTAACAGCTGGGAAGTCGCCCATATCTGTAAGGAAGATCGTTGTCTTAACGACGTTTGCGAACTCGAGCTTCGCCGTCTGCAAGAGGCCCGAGATGTTCTTCATGACAATCTCAGTCTGTTCTGCGACTGAACCCGTGTTCACCTGGCCTGTTGCTGGATCGAGCGGGATCATGCCCGAGCAGAATACAAAACCACCGGCTTCGACCGCTTGCGAGTAAGGCCCGATGGGTGCCGGTGCGTTTTTAGATTCGATAATGGTTTTGAAAGAAGACATGTGCAGCTCCGAAGGACAAGGCTGCCATCACTTCATTTCGTAACCGGCAGCATTAAAGTTGACCTCTAGATTGGTCCCCTCTGGCTGAACCGTCAATTCAAGTTCGTCTCCGAACACAAGAGCGTTGCGGCGGATGTCTAACCACCAGCCTTTGAGACGATCTTCTGGGATCACCTGCGTGCCGTAGCGAACTGTGATCGACTTTGGATCCGGTGCGCGATTCAGGTAAAGAACCTTGCTCACCTTTTGCGCAACGTCTGAGGCAACGAGACCCAACTCAGTTCCGTAGTCACTTCCGCAGAGATCGAAGAACGAGCCGTTCGTTTTTACGATCGCCTCAGTCAGCTCGATGGGTTGAGCAGAGTCACCGTCATCACGGTAGCAGCCCGGGCCTGTTGCCCGACCGACCGGAATGATCGCACCGTAGGTGAGAACCTTCTTGGTATCGTCGTTCTTAAGACCCCAGACAAATTTTAAGTAATCTGCAGCCTTCATGTTATTCGACTGATCTTCAGCGTCCGTGATGAAAATCACGACGAGAGTCGCATCCTGACGGTAGAACCCGGCGTTGTCGGTGTTCACAAGCGGCGCGCTGAGAGCTGCGACGACAGGTGCAAAGAAGCGCTCTGTTGCTGAGCCCGAAGTGCCGACGATCATGTTTTCAGCGAGAATCTTGAGGCCATTTGGTGTCTTACGTGTGACGAACGGAGTCTTGGAGACGCCGCCGTGAAGCACGCCCCCACCGCACGCGTACGTGCCCGACGAGCAGCCTGAGCGCGAGTAGCCGTCGAAGCTCGATGTCGTGAGACCGATGTGGTAATCGAGAATCGAGCTCTTCTCGATTTCTGCGATAAACTTTGGAATGTTCGCCGCCAAGCTTGCTTGCTGCGTGCCCATCGAGCCTGAATCATCTATGACAAACAGAATATCGACCTTCGGGTTGAAGTTCGCAGCTTCTGTCGTCGTGATTTTCTCGGCGCTTTGAAAACCTTTAAGCTTCGGAGACTCTTCCGCACAGCCCGCAAAAGCTGTGAGCGCGAGTGCCGCTACCAATGATCTCGAAATCAAAGTTAGAGATTTAGTTTTTGAAGTCATACCGTGATGCCCCTCTTACTTTGCTTTTGCCTGGCAACCTTTTTTGATGTCGATGCGGTAGTTCGCAAGTTCATCAAACCAAGTTTCCTGTTCTGCTGGGAAGACCAAACGATCCTGCGCTTTCGAGCCTGTCGACCCTGCTTTCACAGCGGCTTTTTGCGTAGCTGACGCTTCTGCCACACGGTTCGAAAGCGAGATCTGCTGAAGGAGTTCCGCCTCAACGATATGAAGCTTTTGAAGGATCTGTGCGATCTCGTTCACTTCTTCTTGCGCGAGCGACTTCACGCGGTTGTAAGTTGTCGAACGCGCAGCTTGCGCACGCATGTCGACCGCTTTTTTAAACTCTTCGAGACGGCCTTGGAAGCCGACTTGAGCTGTGCCGCCGGAAAGGCTTCTCGCGTAGAGATCCGCTGCTTGTTTGCTCTCTTTTTCGAGGGCTGATTCGGTTGCGACCGCTTGGGTGAGGACTTCATCACGAGTTATGTAACGTGGAAGTTTCTTAGCTGCCGAACCGATTTTTGCGAGCGTCACGGGACCTTTTTTCGAGCGATCGATAAAGGCCATAACGTCTTTGTTGTCAGCCGACTCCGAGATCGTCATCAAATCTTTCGCGCGCGTTTTGTAGCGATCACGGAAGAAGTTGAGAGATTGAACAACGGCTGGGTAGTCGCAAACTTTGAGCTGAGCCAACGACTGAAGGAACAAAGGCTCGGGGCCAACCTGCGATGCAAACTCAGGCACCGTCAGAGTCTTCGTCGTTGCGAGCGTATTTTGCGGCTCACCCTTACGAATGAACGTCCAACCGAGTTCTTCTTGGGCGTCGAACCAGTGATCCGACGATTTCGGAACTTTCTCGTAATACTTCTGAGCCGCATCGAGGAAGCCGTTTTGGTAGAGCAAACGAGCTGCCGTCAGCGTCATCAAATCTTGGCTGACAGGGTTGTTCGGTGCCTTCATCAAGACAGCGAGCGCCTTTGCTGCAACACCTGAGTCCGACCCTGTCGAAAGGGCAAGTACGAGCTGCCACGAAAGCCAAGCGCGCTCTTTTGTGTCGACTTGAGTTTTCTTAATCAACTCAGTCAGAGCCGCAACTTGATCCGAGCCGTACACTTGACGTGCACGCACGCGAATTTCAGCCGCTTGGCCGAAAGCTGTCGTGAACGCTGGGTTCCACTTCGCCACTTCAACGAGCGCCCAAGTCGGGTCTGTGTCCGGAATCGAATCTTTCCAGAGAGTCATGATCGATGAATCGATCGCGTCTGGATTTGAAATCGCAAGAAGCTGCTCGAGGCCAACAACTTTCAAGCCGTTTTTGAATAACACGAGCGAGTTCAAAGCTTTTCCGTTTGCGGTCTTCGCAAACTCAGTGCCGTCGAACGCCGCGGGCCACTGATAGAGAGCTTTGTCCATCTCACCTTTCTCGAAGAATGTGAGAAAGATGTTTTGTTCCGCCGTTGGCGCTTTCAAGAGCTTGCGAAGAGCTGACGAAGTTTCTTTCGTTGGAGCAGCAGCCGTTCCGCCGCCAGCGCCGAGAATTGAGAGAAGCTCGTCGCCTTCAGAGGCCGCGTTCGAAACACTCGCTACCGAAGTAGCAACCAAAGCTGCAAAGGCGATCTTGAGAGTGTTTTGAATCATCACAGCATGTATCCGATCTGCAAGCCTGCAACCGTCAAGTTCATACGGACAGCGCCCGTGTAACGTTGCGCTTCGTATGTCTGGTAGCGAAGTTCAGCGCGAGTCGTGAGGTGTTTTGACCACCAAACGCCGAGGCCGCCGCCCGCCGTGTACGTCGAAGTGCCGCCTGAGTTCAATTGGACTTGGCCAGCGCCACCGAGAAGGTAGATATCGAAATGAGCGACGCCCAAATCGTAAAGATTCATTTTGCCGTAGATTGGGTACCAGTTCACAAGAGCCATCAATTCGCTCTTTGGGTAATCAATCTGCGGAATGACGCCTGTGCCAGTCACCGACGTATCGTCGATCAAAAACTGACCCTCTTTTGTGAGCTTGTTCGTGTCGTAAAGATACTTAACACCCACTGACCAACGCGGCGTGAAGTGGTAGTGCGCATTGATCCCGTACATCGTCGTCGAATTGTAGGCATCGCCACCGAAAACGCCTGCAACTTCTGGAGAAAGCTCGACGCGTTTACGACGGCTGACAACGCGGTCTTGAACGATGCTGATCGTTGAGTCCGGGTT
>CAJYOV010000535.1 GCA_913776405.1 Pseudobdellovibrionaceae bacterium | reverse complement strand
ATTTAGCTCCAGCCACCGAGCTGAAGGCGCATACAAGGACATGATTATCGACGGTATTGATCTTGAGTTTATTAAGAACTATTGCCTTTTAAGGCAGATAGATTTTAAGGACGATGCCGACGCTTTGATTCTATTCGCATTTGATAGGCCGACATGAAAAACAAAATTTCTCAGCAAGCGCCGCTAAATCCAGAAGATTCATTGGAGCAGACAAAGGGTTGTCGACATACCAATCCCGATATTTGCGGGAGCAACGGATTAAATCAGGTCTGTTCATTTTCTCGAGGCGACGGTATTTGCAAAAAACCACCACGCTCATGGGCCAAAATCTTTGAAAAGCTAAAGAAGGACCGCTCCAATGGTTAACCTTGTAGGTGAACTGCCGGCTTCATGGTCAATGATTAAACTAAGAGAGTGTTTCACCGAAGCAATAGGTGGAGCGAACATACTTTCGTCGGAATACTCTGAACGCGGGGTGCCTGTCATTTTGAAATCGGACGTACAACCAATGTTGGCATCCACGGTCCCTACGAAATTTATTCCCACAAAAGTAGCGACCGCAAAATACAGTAATAAATTGGTTAAAGAAAACGACCTTCTTCTTTGCATGCGAGACTTATCTCAAAAGGCAAACATTCTTGGTCTCATCACTGTCTGCGCCGAAAACCAAACGGGCAATGTTGTGGCCCAAGGAGTAAGCATTCTTCGCGGCTGTTTAATCGACCGACAATACCTGTCGTACTTTTCCAATACCAAGAATTTCAGAGAATATATTCAGCGTGTAAAACGTGGCTCGACTCAGGTTCATCTCGGGAACGATGATGTTTTCAATATAGCAATTCCGCTTCCTCCCCTCGCTGAACAAGGCCGAATAGTACGAAAAGTTGAGAACGTGAGAATCAAACTCGATGCAATCGATTTGAGTTTGAAGAACGCACGAGAGCTAATCTCCAAATACAAAGAATCTCTTTTGGCAAAAGCGTTTCGCGGCCAACTTGTTCCGCAAAAGTCCGACGCCGAAACTGCTAGCGATTTACTAAAGAGAATCAGGCTTGTTCGCGAGAAATCTCTCAGCGGCAAAGGAAAAAATAATTTGCCGCCAGTGACCCAAGAGGACATGCCTTTTGAAATTCCAAAAACATGGGAGTGGGTCAGACTCGGTGAAATTGTAGATTCTTGCCTCGGAAAAATGCTTGATGCAGCCAAGAACAGAGGCACGCTCAGGCAATACATTGGCAATATAAACGTTCGTTGGTTCAAATTCGATCTTTCGGACCTCAAAGAAATGAAAGTAGAGGATTCGGAGCTTGATAGATTTTCAGTTAAAGCTGGCGACCTTATGATTTGCGAAGGCGGAGAGCCTGGCCGTGCAGCAGTCTGGGAGGAAGACAAAACTGTATATTTTCAGAAGGCACTTCATCGAGTTAGGCCTTTGGGCGGAATAAACCCGCACTATTTGCTTCACTGGCTAGCGTACCAAGCTAATTCGGGACAGCTCGCAAATTATTTTACTGGAGCAGCGATCAAACATTTGGTTGGTGATAACCTAAGAAAGCTTCTGGTACCTCTTCCGCCAGTATCTGAACAAAACGCAATCGTCTCAAGTCTCACATCGAATATTAAAAGGTTAGACGACGTTAATCAAAAAATTAGTGAGCTGCTGACGGTATCTACTGTTTTGAACTCTTCGGTTTTAGAAAAAGCTTTCCTAGGAACTTTAGTTGCTCAGTCGGCATCTGAAGGAACCGGGCAAGATTTAGAATGCAAAATTAAAGCAAAAGCGAGTGCCGGCGCGCAAACCAAGTCCACTTCAAAAGTCGACTCCGCGAATAGATCAAAAAGGAAACCTAAATGAACTCAAAATCCAAACTTAGCAATATCATCAATCAGTGCTGCGACATCTTGCGAACAGATGATGGGATTACCGGCGCATGGCAGTACACCGAGGCACTATCTTGGATTTTGTATCTCAAATTTTTTGACGATAAAGAAGCTGAGCGAAAGGCACAGGCAGAACTAAATGGTGATGAGTATCACCCTCTTTTAAAAAAGGAGTTTCAGTGGTCGGTTTGGACTGACACCAAGAAAGGCAAAACTGGCAAAGAGCTTACGAAATGGGTTAACGACGAACTCATTCCTTATATGGGAAGTCTTAAAGGTACCAAAGAAGGCGACCCACGCGAAATCATTTCCGCAATTTTCAAGAACGTACAAAACCGTGTGAACTCGGGATTCTTACTTCGGGATGTGATCGAGAAGGTAAACGAGATTCTCTTTGATGTCGGCGAGGAGGCTTTTTCTCTCTCCCATATTTACGAAGACCTTTTGCGGAACATGGGTGAAGGCGGCGGAAACGCTGGCGAGTACTATACTCCTCGCCCTCTCATCAAAGCGATGGTGCAGCTGATTGACCCCAAGATTGGAGAAACGATTTATGACCCTGCTTGCGGAACATGCGGATTTTTGATTCAAGCGCATCTCTATTTAGAACCAAAAGCAAAGACAGCTGAGTCGCGAAAGATTTTGAACAACAAAACTTTCTACGGAAAAGAGAAAACTCCGCTTCCTTACGTGCTTGGTCTGATGAATATGACTCTTCATGGAGTAGATTATCCGCGCATCGCAAAAGAGAACACTCTACAGACAGATATTCGGCAAATCGACGATCGCGACAAATTCAACATTATCCTTGCAAACCCCCCTTTCGGCGGAAAAGAGCAAGAACTTATTCAAAAGAACTTTCCAGTAGAGGCTACTGCAACCGAACTTTTGTTTCTTCAGCATATCGAAAAGTCGTTGAAAACGGATGGTCGTGCGGCAGTAGTTGTGCCGGAAGGTGTTTTGTTTCAGACGAACACCGCGTATCAAGCTGTGAAAAAGAGACTTCTCTCGGAATGCAACCTTCACACAGTTGTTAGTTTGCCTGCGGGAGTTTTTCTTCCTTACTCGGCGGTTAAAACATCCATTTTGTTTTTTGATAAAACGAAAACAACCAAAGATGTTTGGTTTTATGAAGTACATCTCGACGACGGTAAGCGGCTCACCAAAAAATCTGGCATCACTGAAAACCATTTCGTCGATCTTCTAAAGACTTACAAAAAACGTGCGAATACTGAAAAAAGTTGGCTTGTTCCTGTCGACAGAGTGTTCGAATCGGGATGCAACCTTTCCGCGGGCCACTACAATCCACATGGCCCGGAAGAAGTCGAACTTCGCGAGCCTGAGGAATATGCACAGGAAATAAAGGTGCTTCTGACCCAGGCACTTAGATCCGTTGACGACTTGCTATCCGAATTGAAGTCGTGAAGGGCGTTCGATGATTCAATTGGAGGCGCGGAAGAATTTTAGTGGCGGAAGAATTCCTAAGACAAAGGGTCTCTCTGTATTTGTTGGCGGTAATGGGTCAGGCAAATCGTCTTTGCTAGAGGCCATCTTCCTACGCGATATTAATTCGCCTCGCGAAGGCATTACCGTTGCTTTTACGTCTGGTCCTAACGAGAACTTCTCAGAACTGTATGTGTCCTTGCAACGTAGAAAGAAAAGAGAGTTAGATCTTTTAAAGTCTCTAGATCTCAAGGTTTTCCTATTTGACCTAACTTGGGCTCCGCTCCTGGTTGCTTTGGCGGCATTCATCAACAGAGATGATGAGAGTCCATCACTGACTACGAACTTTCTGAGAGATCGAAAGTACCGGTTAGAAGACTTAAATCTGAAGGTTCGCATACCGAAGAACTTTCTCTCCAAAATTGAAAGTGATCCAGATCTTTTAACTTCCGCATTTGCGTTGGTGATTGAGAAAATGACCGGATCGGAGCTGTTGGAGCTTGCGAAGGGCAAAACTCTGAACATTGCATTGTCTCAGTCAGTTACGGGCACAGTTCTAAGGAATAACGATAGGCCTCTCTCTGGGGAGCTGTTTAGTGCTTTCTTAGAGCTTGTTGAGGCCAGAACTCCATTGATGCGCAGAACTCCGAGTGCTGGTTCCGCTAGCTCTCGAGTGAAGGCTGTAAGGCGGCTCATTGCCGCGTTTGAAATTGGCAGCCTGAACAATTCGATATTTGATCTATCTAAGGTTGATCTCACGATTAGCAACGCAAACGGCAAGCAGTTCAGCATTAGACATTTGAGCGATGGGGAATATCAGTTGCTCATGACTCTTGCGATACTCGACATTTTTGATGAACCCGACTCGATTCTAATAATGGACGAGATGGATTCTCACGTTCATCAGCGTCTTGTGCCAGAACTTTGGCAGACGTTTGCGGGATCGGAGAGTTCAGTTTTTACGACGACTCACAACCCGACAAGTCTGAAGTACTGTGACCTATCTCGCGTGTCGGCATTGAGGTCCGGACAGCTGACTTCTGGCGCTGAAATGACTGAAGAGCTGTCGGCAATTTTTGACTGCGATGAGACCGCAAATCGTGTTTTGGCACTGGGCTTCAGGAACAAGCCGAATTTAGTGGTGCTGGACGGATACAAGGATTGGATTATCTTTGTCACTTTAATGAAAAGAAAGCTTGGAGCTGACTTTGATCCTCGATTTGAGACGGATGTTACAGTTTATAAAGTTTCCTCCTCTCAGAATGGTCGATATACGGCGGACAACGAAAAGGCGACCTTTGCCACTCAGCTGATGAGACATTACAAGAATGAACTTACGAATGCGCAACAGCGGCAAAAAGCTCTTAAGAAAATCATTTTGGTAAATGATAGA
>CAJYOV010000534.1 GCA_913776405.1 Pseudobdellovibrionaceae bacterium | reverse complement strand
AGTAGATGTTGAATTGAAATTCTTAGAGTGGGGTCACAAAGACAGAGCGAGGCGGAGGACTGGAGGTAAATAAATATGGAGTAAAATGGGGGAGGGGAATGGGGATAAATACGGGGGAGAATGTGGAGAAGAAGTTGGTATTGGAGATGTCGTAAAACTTGGTATCGAGATGGCCGTTAAGGTAAACTCAGGTGAGCAAGTTGCGTTCTTTGATAATCTGGTGTGGTTAAACAGCGAAGAGGCTGCGCGGTATCTGCGTCGCTCTGTGGGCCAGTTGCGCAACATGGTTCACAGACGTCAGCTGGCGTACAAGAAGTATTGTCGACGCTTGTACTTCCGGCGCACGGATCTCGATAGACACATAGAGCGCTCCACTAATGGAGGTCGCTCATGGCAGTAAAGTCTTACGAGAAAGACGGTAAGAGTCTTTGGATGGTTTATGTGAACGTTAGGCACCCGACGGTGCCCGGTGTTCGCAAGCAATCGAAAATCAAAGGTCTCAAAACAGAATCGGCAGCCCTTCAAGAAGAAAAGAAACTCCTTCAACGCTTAACGGCCGAACTCATGTCCGAGGCGGATCTCGGCCCAACATGGAACGAAGCCGTCAATGATTGGGAAATCGCGTTTCGCGCTTTGGACCGCAAACCTTTAGCTCAAGGAACTTTCGAAGATCAGGTTTCGATCTTGCGAAGGTGGACAGTCGCCTTCAGAGATCTGAGGTTAAAAGAAATCGGTCGCGCTGAAATGACATCATTACTGAATCGGGTTGAGCGCGAGGGGAAAACTC
This sequence comes from Pseudobdellovibrionaceae bacterium, assembly GCA_913776405.1. GTDB lineage: Bacteria > Bdellovibrionota > Bdellovibrionia > Bdellovibrionales > JAMPXM01 > CAJYOV01. The sequence continues at coordinate 2,942 of CAJYOV010000534.1, read as the reverse complement.
GAAACTTCGTTATTAAGTTAAAGTCCGCTTTGAACAAAGTCTTCAATCACGCGATCGATGCAGGCTCAGTTAGAGGAGTAGTCGTACTTCCGACGGAGGCCTTAAAAGTCGGGAAGCTGAAGGAAGACAAAGTTCCGGAAATTCTTAACATCGAAGAAATCCGATCTTTCATCATCGAAGCGAAGAGGTTTGATCACGAGTGGTATCCGGTTTGGGTCATCGCGCTCTTAACCGGAATGCGCTCGGGTGAGCTTCTAGCGCTAACATGGAAAGATGTGGATTTTAGTAAGCGAATGCTGACAGTAAGTAAGTCCTACGACTGCAAAGCGCGCTCGGTGAAGTCAACAAAGTCTGGATATTGGCGAAATGTTCCGATGTCGGATGAATTGAACTCTTTCATGCTAAAGCTCAGAAATTCAAATCCGAACAGAGAGCATGTGCTCCCCCAGTTTGGATGTTGGAAGAAGGGCGAACAAGCGAGAGTTCTCAGGAATTTCTGCAAAGGAATGGGCCTTCCGTCGATTCGTTTTCACACGCTTCGAGCGTGCTTTGCGACACAGCTACTTTCCAACAACATTGCTCCCGCAAGGGTGATGAAGATTTGTGGTTGGAAAGATCTGAAAACGATGGAGCGTTACATTCGATTGGCAGGTGTTGATGAACGAGGCGCTACTGATACTTTGAAATTAGGAACTGACGCTGAAGCCATCGGCGAAGTGACCGAGCTTTTCAAATTCAGAGCAGGTAAGTGAGTCTGTTTTCTTCTTGGCTTCTTTTGGCTTTCAATGGTGGTAACGTCTTGATCTGACTTGGTTTACGACGAATCCACCATATACGGAACCTGGAATAGGGTCTAAGTTGTTAGAAAGATTTGATTCTCCCCTATGGGGGAATCGCCTTCAGGTTCCGAGGTTCTACAGGGAATCAATAGTTTAGTGAGACGCCGATGCTTTATGAGCGTCATTTTTGAGGAGAAGTTTTGGCGCCTGCTCACTATCTTGAAAATTTAGTTTACCAGCAGTCGCTCGGAATCATACCGCCCTATGTGGCACTCGCTCATTTCAATCCTCTCATTTCTCAGTGGGCTGGCGGTCACCTTCTAGAAACAAAACTTTCCGGATCACATGCAAAAGGTACGGCCGTAAAGATCTGCGCGGACGTCGACATATTCATTTCGCTAAGTTCAAATCTCGGCAACTCACTCGCCGATATTTACCAAAATCTGTTTAATTTTTTCGACAGCCGATCTGGATATAAACCGAGAAAACAGAATGTTTCTATCAGGGTTAATCTTGGTAGCTCGGGCACTATTGATCTGGTCCCGGGCAAACGTCATCCGGACTACTCGAATTACCATAGTCTTCATGTGAGAAGACACCAGACATGGATGCAAACTAATGTGGATGAGCATATTAGAGTAGTTAAGTCGGCAAACCTAGCTGATGTCATAAAGCTGACGAAGATTTGGAGGGAGAGACATCAGCTGAACTTCCCTTCTCTCTACCTAGAGTTGGCAGTAATTCGTGCATTAGAAAACAATCGCGTTGGAGACATCACCGATCACTTCATTAGAGTGCTAGTTTGGCTTGGTCAAAATATTACTTCGGCGAGATTCGTTGACCCGGCAAACACAAACAACGTGATTTCCGATGACTTAACAATTTCAGAAAAAGCTGCGATTGAGCGTAAAGCGATCGAATTTCAGAGAGCATCAAATTGGGGCCAGGTGGTTTGGTAAATGGCGAAGCGAGAATCAAGTAAGCGATCAGTATTGAGATCACTATTCGAGGCCAAACAAAAATCAATGCTGACCGATCTTGGCGCGATTAGGAAGGGCGTCTTCCACGCACCCACGATGGGCAATGCAGGCCAAAAAAGATGGCGAGAACTACTTAACGATTATCTGCCCAACAGATACCGCGTTGATGAGGCCCACGTCATTGACTCAGAGGGAAACCAGAGTGAGCAAATTGACCTACTCATCTATGACAGACAGTACGCCAGCCTTGCGATTAACCAAGACGGCATTCTCTACGTTCCAGCCGAGAGCGTTTATGCAGTTTGCGAAATTAAGCAAAATGTAACTAAGCAGCATCTCGAGTACGCGGCTAAAAAGATTGAGTCCGTTCGCAAGCTGAAGAGAACGAGTGCCCTCATAACTCAAATGACCGGAACCACAGCACGAAAAATCCCTAAGTCGATACTCGGATGTTTTATCGCAGTGGAAAGTGATTACTCTCCTGCTTTCGGCAAGTCATTCGTCAAAAACCTAAACGCTTTGAAATTAAACAAGAAGGTAGATCTCGTATTCACTTTGCGGGATGGGCTTCACATCGGGAAGCAGCCAGCAAATACGAGCCTGGTTGAGTTTCTTTACGTCCTATTAAGTCATCTTCAAAAGTTGGGAAATGCCCCGGCAATTGATTTTGATTCGTACTTAAAAAATCTGAATTGAATGCTTCTGACGTTGGCCCTTTAGTTGGTGTGTCTAATCGAAAAGTTCTCGACGAAGGAACTCGTACATCTTCAATAAGTAGTTACTGATATTGTCCGGCTGAACGGTTGCTACCAGCTCAGTAAGCTTCGTCTGTGAAAATCCGATTTCTGGGCTGAGAGCTTGGTCGATATTTGAAATCAATGGTGTTACGAAGTCCTTGCAGTCGACTGTAGCGAGTGTTTCCTCATGATTGTTCACAATCGCCCGAAGGATGTCTGCGGCAGTCGAGACAACTGTTGTGGTGCCAATCAAACCAATGGGTGTGGCTTCGGAAAGACCAATCAGGACTTCTGGCACAAGAAGATAATTTTCTATTTCTCGGCGATTCCAAAAAACGTGCGAAGTTTTAACTGCATGAGGTCCATTTTGATCAATCCGTAGATCAGGGTTTTCTCGTATCACCCGAAAGTCAGTCACCTGACCATAACGATCTGAAAAATCAATC
>CAJYOV010000533.1 GCA_913776405.1 Pseudobdellovibrionaceae bacterium | reverse complement strand
CCTCGCATGAAGAGGTTTGAGATGACTTTGTACCCAGGCGCCCATTCCGGAAGGAAGTAGCCGAGGGAAATCCCGATGATCATCGCAATGAAGATCCAGTGCGTGAGAGACAAACGCTTAAAAATATTTGGCATAGAGCTTGGACCCTAACCGAGAACGATCTCAGTCTCAACAGGGTTATTTGCGAGAGCAAAGCCTTAGACCTGGACCTTGACTCGCCAGGAGCCGATGAGAAGCTTTTGAAATGAAACAGATCTCGCTCTACTCGCGACTCGCGGCGTTTATCCTCTTTCTGAGCGTGAGTCTCACTGGCTGCACGAAAAAGTCGGATCGCCCACAGATCTGGATCTACACATCTGTTTACAAAACAGTCGTTGCGGATCTTGAGCCAAAATTGAAAGCGAAGTTTCCCGAAGCGGACTTCCACTTCTTTCAAGCAGGCTCTGAAGAAGTTGCTGCGAAAGTTGGAGCTGAAGAGCTCGCCGGTGGCACGCGCGCTGATATCCTGATCTTCTCAGACCGATTTTGGTTTGAAGAAATGGCGAAGCTCGGCCGCCTTCACAAATATGCGCCCCCTTCTGCATCCGGTGTTGAACCGACGATGAAGAATCCAGACGGGTACTACGCGGCTGTGAGCTATCCCGTGATGGTGATGGTCTACAATTCGGGCGCGATTGCGCCCGAGAAAGCGCCGAAGACCTTCAAAGAAATGGCAAACCCAGAATGGAAAGGCAAGTTCACGACGGGGAGCCCGCTTGCTAGCGGCACAAACTTTACGACGGTCGCCTTTCTTCAAAAAGCATACGGATGGGACTGGTTTCGCTCACTTCGTGCTAATGACACGATTTCTGAAGGTGGTAACAGCTCGGTCATGAGACGCGTTCAAACAAAAGAACGACCTGTCGGTTGGGTGCTTCTAGAAAACGTTATCCCGGCGCAGGCGAAAGATGAGCGCATCAAGGTGATTTACCCTGAAGACGGCGCCATCGTTCAGACAAACATTCTTGCGATCACAAAAAAGAAAGAACCACGTGAACTCGTCGAGAAAGTCGCCGACTGGTTCTTCGGCGACGAAGGGCAAGACGCCATGATCAAAGGTCATATGTACGCCACCGTCCCCGGTAAACCGGCTCCGAAAGGCGCAAGGCCCTTAACCGAAATCATGAAGTCAGCGCGGAAGTGGGATCAAGCGACGGTCGAAGAATTTATGAACAAACGTGAGTCAATCAAAGAAGACTTCATGTCGATCATGCTTCAGTAAGGATTGAGCAAAAGTGAAACGCCTTCGATCTTATTTCAGCGTTCAAAGCCTTCTGTTTGCTTGCGCAGCTGCCATCGTCTTTCTTGTCTGCGTCTACCCCTTTTTGAACTTGTTTGTGAAAGTCGTCTTCCATGACGGCGAATTTTCAACTTCGATCTTCGAAGCCCTCTTACGCCAGAAGTCGGTCCATAAAGCGTTTCTCAATACGTTGAAGGTCTGCGTTTCGATTACAGTAGCGAGTCTCTTCGTTGCGGTCCCTCTCGCTTGGCTTCTTTCGCGGTGGGATTTTCCGCTGGCAACAAAGTTTCGCTCGTGGCTCTCTTTACCTTTTGCGATTCCACCCTACGTGGGCGCAATCGCTTGGATTTACCTTGCTAACCCGACCACAGGTCTTCTGAACCACCTGCTTGGCGAGCCGCTCTTCAATATTTATACGACCGCTGGTCTCATCTTTGTCGAAACGAGCTTTCTATACACCTTTGTGTTCTTGGCGACTTTGTCCTCACTCGATCGAATGGACTCGTCTCTAGAAGAAGCCGCAAGACTCTCCGGCGCTTCGCCGATTCGAGTCTTCATCGATATTACGCTTCCGATGATTCGGCCGACGTTGATCAGCGGAGCCCTGCTAGTCTTTCTTGCGGCGATCGCAAGCTTCGGCGTGCCGGCCTTGATCGGCGGACCTGCGCGGATCTACCTGGTGACCACTCAGATCTACACGTTCATGAAGATGGGCTCGATGGGAGCACTCCTTAAAGCGGCGGCACTCTCGTTTCTTTTGATGATCATTGCGATGGTCTTACTCGTTCTCGCAAGTCTTGTTTCAAACCGAAAGAAAATGAATCTCGTCGGTGGCAAAACCGCAAGGCCTTCCAACTATGAACTCGGGCGTTGGAAGTGGCCGATCTTCTCGCTTGTTTGTGTCTTTGGACTTCTCGTCTTTGTATTTCCGATCGGCGGCATCCTTCTTTCCTCACTTAGCCATACGCAAGGGGAACTCGGCCTTCAAAATTTGACGCTTGAGAATTGGAATCGAATTTTATTCGAAACGAATGAGACGGGGCGTGCTCTTAAGAATAGCTTCTTGGCCGCATCCGGTGCTGCAACGTTGGCAAGTCTTGTTGCGCTCTTCGCAGCCTACATCCAGGTCAAGACGCGAATTCCAGGCCGCTCGAGTTTCGATTTCTTTTCTTCGCTTCCATACGCAACGCCGGGAACGGTTGTCGCGTTTGCGCTGA